>NZ_BRCY01000001.1:0-216851 GCF_023708045.1 Halomonas sp. NCCP-2165 | reverse complement strand
AGGCATCCACCGTATGCGCTTAATCGCTTGACCATATAACCCGAAAGGGTCTGGTCGCGATTGGTACGATAATTGCCGGATACGCTTGAGACGTATCGTCAATTTGTCAGCATGATTCATATTGTTAAAGAGCGACTGTCAATCGACAGTCATAAACCGGTCATCGTGTCTGGCGATGATGGCTTATGACTGCGGATCCGATCAGTGAGTGACTGTTAGATGGGTAGTGAGGGAGATGGTGGAGCCTAGCGGGATCGAACCGCTGACCTCCTGCGTGCAAGGCAGGCGCTCTCCCAGCTGAGCTAAGGCCCCGATAATGCATAATTTTGTCGGAGACAAGACGCCTTGGGCCGACGCATAGCCTGCTATGCGAGGATCAAAGCAACGCCGTATCCGGCGAAATTGGTGGGTCTGGGCAGATTTGAACTGCCGACCTCACCCTTATCAGGGGTGCGCTCTAACCAACTGAGCTACAGACCCGGCACTGTACCTATGCAGGCTAGCTGGCGTTTTGCCGGTCGACCTCACCCGCTTTCCATTTAAGGTCAGGGGGTGCGCTCCAACCAACTTCGCGACAGACATGGCTTGCACCAACAGTCATTTGCTCTGGTCGATCAGGTAATTCATTGTGGGCACTTGCCGGCAGGCAGCGCTTGTCGTTTAAGGAGGTGATCCAGCCGCAGGTTCCCCTACGGCTACCTTGTTACGACTTCACCCCAGTCATGAACCACACCGTGGTGATCGCCCTCCGAAGTTAGGCTAACCACTTCTGGTGCAGTCCACTCCCATGGTGTGACGGGCGGTGTGTACAAGGCCCGGGAACGTATTCACCGTGACATTCTGATTCACGATTACTAGCGATTCCGACTTCACGGAGTCGAGTTGCAGACTCCGATCCGGACTGAGACCGGCTTTATGGGATTAGCTCCACCTCGCGGTATTGCAACCCTTTGTACCGACCATTGTAGCACGTGTGTAGCCCTACCCGTAAGGGCCATGATGACTTGACGTCGTCCCCACCTTCCTCCGGTTTGTCACCGGCAGTCTCCCTAGAGTTCCCGACCGAATCGCTGGCAAATAGGGACAAGGGTTGCGCTCGTTACGGGACTTAACCCAACATTTCACAACACGAGCTGACGACAGCCATGCAGCACCTGTCTGTGCGCTCCCGAAGGCACCAAGGTATCTCTACCAAGTTCGCACGATGTCAAGGGTAGGTAAGGTTCTTCGCGTTGCATCGAATTAAACCACATGCTCCACCGCTTGTGCGGGCCCCCGTCAATTCATTTGAGTTTTAACCTTGCGGCCGTACTCCCCAGGCGGTCGACTTATCGCGTTAACTGCGCCACAAAGGTCTCAAGGACCCCAACGGCTAGTCGACATCGTTTACGGCGTGGACTACCAGGGTATCTAATCCTGTTTGCTACCCACGCTTTCGCACCTCAGTGTCAGTGTCAGTCCAGAAGGCCGCCTTCGCCACTGGTATTCCTCCCGATCTCTACGCATTTCACCGCTACACCGGGAATTCTACCTTCCTCTCCTGCACTCTAGCCTGACAGTTCCGGATGCCGTTCCCAGGTTGAGCCCGGGGCTTTCACAACCGGCTTATCAAGCCACCTACGCGCGCTTTACGCCCAGTAATTCCGATTAACGCTCGCACCCTCCGTATTACCGCGGCTGCTGGCACGGAGTTAGCCGGTGCTTCTTCTGCGAGTGATGTCCTTCCTGAAGGGTATTAGCCCCCAGGCCTTCTTCCTCGCTGAAAGTGCTTTACAACCCGAAGGCCTTCTTCACACACGCGGCATGGCTGGATCAGGCTTTCGCCCATTGTCCAATATTCCCCACTGCTGCCTCCCGTAGGAGTCTGGGCCGTGTCTCAGTCCCAGTGTGGCTGATCATCCTCTCAGACCAGCTACGGATCGTCGCCTTGGTGAGCCATTACCTCACCAACTAGCTAATCCGACATAGGCTCATCCGATAGCGCAAGGTCCGAAGATCCCCTGCTTTCCCCCGTAGGACGTATGCGGTATTAGCCTGAGTTTCCCCAGGTTATCCCCCACTATCGGGCAGATTCCTATGCATTACTCACCCGTCCGCCGCTCGACGCCTGGAAGCAAGCTTCCATCGTTTCCGCTCGACTTGCATGTGTTAGGCCTGCCGCCAGCGTTCAATCTGAGCCATGATCAAACTCTTCAGTTTAAATCAGTGCGGTTCTTGCCCTCCCGAGGGAGGAAGCGAACCAATCTTGGCTCAAGGTTCAAACGTCTCGTTTGACGAGTCGCTTGCCTTGATGATTTGGTGACTCGCACCACCTCACCGACAAGCGCCCACATGAATTACCTGATCGATTGTTAAAGAGCGGCTCCGAGCTCTCTAAGGAGTGGAGCGTCTCGCTTTGGTCGCGACCCGGAGGCCGTTGCGACGCCGCTGCGAGGAAGCGACATTCTACCGATTCGACCGTGACTGTCAAGCCCTGCTCGGCGACCCTGAAGCGTGCGACGAAGCAGCGACTTCCGATCATCCGAGCCGGCGACTGGCCGGTCGGCGTGGCGATGCATTCTACTGCATCTGGCCGCTCTGTCAATCTCGCTTTTCTCGAGAGGGTTTCGAAAAACCCAACAGAAACAAGCACTTTTGCCACTCATTGCCGCTGGCCACGATGTCCGTCGCCGGCAGCGGATGCGTACTTTACGGATTTCCCCCCGCCCCTGCAAGGACTTTGGTAAAAAACTTTCAGCCGCCCATCCAAGCCGCCACTCGCCCGACCTTCACGGGAGTGACTTACCCACACCGTCAACAAAAGCCGACGGCGGCCTCCCGCTCCCCGTCATAGGCTGACCAGTAGCATTCACGACCTCGCCACACTCATGGAGGAGTCCGCCATGTCCTTGATCGATGCGCTGCGCCCACGACAGCGGGAGTCGGCTCTTGACCACTATCCGCAAAAGGCCTCGCAGCAGCGGCAATGGGCGCAAGATATTCGCTCGTGGATCGGGCGGGGCGGGGCCTCGGCGCGTCTAGCGCGCTACCTGACCCCGGTCGCGGTCATGGACGATCGCCTCGACACGGTGACCACCGACGGGCGCCATCTGTTTTTTCATGCCGCCTTTGCCGCCATGCTGACACCGGAAGAGCGTCGCTTTATCACGGCTCACCTGGTGTGGCACTGCGTCTGCGGACATATCGTGGCACAGCCACACCGAGACACCCAGCGCTGGAACCTGGCCTGTGAGCACGAGGCCAACTACCTGGTGCTGCTCGAGGGCCTGAACCTCCCCCGCGATGCGGTCTTCTACTTCTCCCAGGCCGGGCGCCATAGCGGCCAGGTCTACGACTGGCTGGCCGCTCATCCCCACCCCCAGCAGGATCATCACTTCGATGGCCACCCCCTGGACACCCCTTACCCTCCTGACGAGATCCATCGCGTGGACCCGGACTATGCTCCCCTCGAAGCGGATGCGGCCCTGGCCGGCCTATGGCAAAAGCAGGCCAACAGGGAGATCCAGGCCGGACCACTCCATGACTACCTGTTCAGTCGCTGACGAACGGGCACCACGAGCCGGCCCCTGACGGGCATCAAGGGAGAGCAAACACGTATAGAAAGGAATGGTAGGCAAGCCGAAAAAGGGCGGCTAGAAATGGAGGCGGCCCCGACAGCCACATCCCGGCACACGCGACCACCACTACCGTTGCTCCCTTCCGGGCCTGGCGGGGTTTGCGGCTTAGCGTTGCGGGAGGACCGACGGGGCCACCATAACGGAGGGCCTCTTGAGCCTCGCGAAGAGCCAGGCTGGAACAGCCACTCGGCTCGACGCGGGGCACTATAACAGCGGCCCGCAGCCCCCGCAAGGGCAGTGGCAATTCCCCGACCCGGCGCCCATGGCTAAGGGGTAGCCGCCCATCGACGCAGAGGCACTTTCCGGTGAAGAAGCCCCTGAGAAGGGCTATATCGCGCGGCTCGGCTGGAGCCTGAATGCCATCGAGGTTGAGGAAACCTTCGACCGTCGCCATGGAGTGGCTCGAGCGGGCCTATGGCTTCTAACGCCTGTCGGACCAGCCTGGACGAGGCCCTCGATTACCTGATGCGCAGTTGGGGGACAAACCACCGGCCCGCGGGGGAGCTCCACGCCGGCCCGGGCTACGCGACTACGGACGCCCAAGCCATCGCCTCAGGCCCCGGGGCGGCGCTATACTGCCTGCCCCTATACCTGCGATGCCTTGTCGATGATGCCCATGCAACGCCTCGACCAACTGCTCGTTACCCAGGGCCTGGTCCGCTCCCGCTCCCGCGCTCAGCGCCTGATTCGCCACGGCCGTGTCAGCCTGGTCGACGCCGGCCGGGTGCTTACCAGGCCCGGCGAGAAACTGCCCCTGGAGAGCCGGCTGCGAGTGGAGGAGGACCCGGAGGAGCGCTACGTCTCCCGGGCCGGCCTCAAGCTCGAGGCGCTGCTCGAGGCCCTGGGGCTCGACCTGACCGGACGCCTGGTTCTCGACGTGGGCCAGTCCACCGGCGGCTTCAGCGACTGCGCCCTGCGGCATGGCGCCCGCCATGTGATCGGCGTGGAGGTCGGTCATGATCAGCTCGATTCCGGCCTGCGCGCCGACCCCCGCCTGACCTGCCTGGAGGGGCTCAACGCCAGGCACATGGATAGCGCCCCGGAGCTGGCGGCGGCCCTGGCGGCGCAAGGCGCCAGCGGCCCGGACCTGGCGGTGATGGATGTCTCCTTTATCTCCCAGACGCTGATCCTCCCGGCCCTGGCATGCCTGCTGCCTCCGGGGAGCGAGCTGCTCAGCCTGGTCAAGCCGCAGTTCGAGGTCGGCCCCGGGCGCGTCAATGCCCGGGGCGTGGTGGCCGACCCCAGTCTCTATGCGGACGTGGAGGCCCGGATACGGCACTGCTGCGACGAGCTAGGCTTCGAGGTCCGCCATTGGGGAGATAGCCCGATCCTCGGCGGCGACGGCAACCGCGAGTTTCTGCTCTACGCCCGGCGCCGCTGAGCCGGGCTCACTCGAGTGCCAGTATCCGGCGTTGACTTGGTCGGGTAGCATGGTAGAAACGCCTCATGACTCCAGCTATGGATAGCCACCATGATCGCGACTTCCCGCCTGACCTCGCTCTGCGTCCTGGGCATGCTGGTCCTGGCCACTCCGGCCGCCGCCAGCCTGAGTGACGCCGAGCGTCGCGACATCGAAGCCCGCATCCACTCTCTCGAAGTCGAACTCGATAGCCTGCGACAACGCCTGGCCGAGGCCCCCGCCGAGGAGGCGGCGGCGGACCAGGGCCGAGTCGCCGGCGAGGCCGTGCTCAGCGAGATCCGCCAGCGCCGCACCCTGGAACGGGAGTCGACCCGCAACCCGCTGGCGATCACCGCCTATCGGCGCAATTATCTGTTGCCGGTCAGCTTCAACAATCGCCCCAACCGTGATGCCTTCCGCGCCATCACCGAGGCCAATGGCCCCAGCGATACCGAGGTCAAGTTCCAGTTCAGCGTCAAGGTCAACCTGATGGAGGACCTGGTCGGCGACAACGGCGACCTCTTCTTCGCCTTTACCCAGCGCAGCTGGTGGCAGGCCTACAATACCGAGGCCTCCTCCCCCTTCCGGGAGACCAACTACGAGCCGGAGCTCTTTCTCAGCTTCGATAACGCCTGGACCCTGCTGGGCTGGACCAATACCCGTAACCGCCTGGGCTTCAGCCACCAGTCCAATGGTCGCTCCAATCCCGTCTCCCGCAGCTGGAATCGCCTCTATGCGGACCTGCTCTTTCAGCATGGCGACTGGGCGGTCAGCCTCACCCCCCACTGGCGCATCCCCGAAGCCACCAGCGACGATGACAACCCCCGTCTCGAGCACTACCTGGGGTATGGCGATATCGGCATCGCCCGTCGCTTCGCCGGCGACCACGAGGCCAGCCTGCTGTTCCGGGGCAATCCCGGCACCGGCCACCTGGGGACCCAGCTCGACTACTCCTGGCCCCTGTTCGGACGAATCCGCGGCCACCTCCAGTACTACCAGGGCTATGGCGAAAGCCTGATCGACTATGATCACCGGGTGCAGCGCGTCAGCCTCGGCTTCAGCATCAACCCCCTGTTCAGCACCCATCCGGAGTGAGCGCCGCCGATTGCACTGCCATCGGCGGCTGCTATGCTGAGCCTGTCATTTATCGTCAGAGGAAGACCCGATGGCCAGTCGTACCCCCCGGACCGATGCCGGCACCGAGCAGCTCAAGGCCGACCTGGAGCACCTGACCCAGACCCTGGAGGAACTGGTCGGTGCCACCGCCGACGACTCCCGAAGCAATATCAAGCAGTTGCGCGAGCAGGCCGAGCAGCGCCTGCAGGAGACTCGCCATCGCCTCGAGGCCCGCGGCGAGCGCCTCTATAGCGAGGCCCGGGACAGCGTCCGCGACCAGGTGGACAGCTGCGACCGCTATGTCCACGACAACCCCTGGACCAGCGTCGGCATCGGCGCCGCCGTGGGGGTGGTGATCGGGCTGCTGATCGGGCGGCGCTGATGAGCGATGGCCAGGGACCGGCGGGACGCCTCTTCGCGGCGGCCAAGCAACTCCTCAAGAGCCTGGTGGGCATCGGCGAGACGCGCCTGCGGCTGCTGGTGCTGGAGCTCGAGGAGGAGCGCGCCCGCCTGGTCAGCCTGCTGCTGGTGATCGGGCTCTGCCTGATACTGCTGCTGCTGGGCCTGGTGGTGCTGGTGCTGCTGGTCGTGGTGGTGTTCTGGGACAGCCATCGCCTGCTGGCGCTGGGCGCCTGCAGCCTGGCGCTACTCGGCGCCGGCCTGGGATGCGGACTCTGGGCCCGCCGGCTGGCCCGCCGCCCCAGCCTGCTCAAGGGCACCCTGCGCCACCTGGCCACCGACCGGGAGCTGCTGGAGAGAGGAGGCGATGCCCATGAACCGCGATAAGCGGGCGGCGCGTCTCGATCGTATTGACACGGAGCGCCGGATGCCATGAGCCACGCCGAACGACGCGATGAACGGGCAAGACGCCGGGCCATGCTGGAAAGGCGGATCGAACAGCAGCGCATCGACCTGCTGGTGGCCGCCGAACGCTGGCATGGCGCGAGTGGCGAACTGGACGCCCGCTGGCGAGCGCTACGGCACTGGCGAGGCGCCCTCTATGGCGTCGGTGGCCTGCTGGCCTGGCGGGGTGCCAAGCGCCCGCGCGCCCTGCTGCGCCTGGCGCGACGCGCCGCCGCCGGGGCCCTGTTATGGCGCCGTGCCCGACGCCTGTTGATCCGCCGCTAGGCGCCCGACTCCGTATCGCCTGCCTGGCGAGGCGCGGCACTCTGCGCCGGTGGACAGGCCACGCTGCCATAGGAGCAGAACACGCAGCAATCCCCCGGCAGGGGATGCAACAGCCGTCCGCAGCCGCGGCATTCGTAGAACCACAGGCAGGCATCGCCGGGCATGGTCTCCACCTCCCGGTGGCCACACTCCGGACAGGTCAGCGTCGATTTCAGCAGGACTCCCAATCCCATGCTCTCCTCCCAGGCGGCTTACCCTCAGTCTATGCGAGGTCTCGCGCGCCGGCCCGAAGGCGACTCAACGCCACGACGAATCACAGCGCCTGGCCGCAGGCGACTCCGCTGGCCCAGGCCCACTGGAAGTTATGACCGCCCAATTCACCGGTCACATCCAGCACCTCACCGATAAAGCGTAGCTGGGGCAGCCCCGCCACGGCGAAGGTCTTGGACGAGATGTCACGGGTGTCGACGCCGCCCAGGGTCACCTCGGCGGTTCGCCAGCCCTCGGTGCCGGCGGGCTTGAGGCGCCACTCATCGAGGCGCCGGGCCCAGGCCTCCAGGTCGGCATTGCTGCGCTCGGCGAGGATGCCGTCGCCGCCATACCAGTCGATCAGGGCCTGAGCCAGCCGCCTGGGCAGGCGTTCGGCGAGCCAGGTGCTCAGTTGACGCCTGGGAGTCTCGCGACGCGCCGCGACCAGGGCCTCGAAGGCATCGATACCGGGCAGCAGGGCGATGGCCAGCTCGTCGCCGGCCTCCCAGTAGCTGGAGATCTGCAACATGGCGGGGCCGGAGAGCCCGCGGTGGGTAAACAGCATGGGCTCGCGGTAGTGACCATCGCGACAGCGTACCGCCACCTCGCAGGCCACCCCGGCGAGCGCCTCGGCCCGCGCCTTCCACTGGGAGGTCAGGGTGAAGGGCACCAGGGCCGGCCGCGTCCCGGTGACGGCGAGGCCGAACTGGCGGGCCAGGTCGAAGCCGAAGCCGCTGGCCCCCAGGGTGGGAATCGACAGCCCGCCGGTGGCCACCACCAGGGCGCCGGTATCGATCACCCCAGCGGAGGTCCGCAGGCGCATGCCCTCGCCATGGCGCTCGACGCGCTCGATGGCGGTCTTGAGGCGTATCTCCACCCCGGCCCAGTCGCACTCGGTCAGCAGGATCGCCAGCAGCTCCTTGGCGGAGTGAGCGCAGAACAGCTGTCCCGGCGCCTTCTCCACGTACTCCAGGCCATGGCGTTCCACCAGCTCGACGAAGTGCTCCGGCCGGTAGCGCTTCAGCGCCGAGATACAGAAGTGCGGGTTGGCGGAGAAGAAGTTGGCCGGCGAACTGGCCAGGTTGGTGAAGTTGCAGCGCCCCCCGCCGGACATCAGGATCTTCTTGCCGGCCTTGTTGGCGTGGTCGAGCACCAGCACCCGCTTGCCGGCATAGCCGGCGGTGAGGGCACACATCAGGCCGGCGGCACCGGCACCGATGATCACCACATCGGGGGAGGACGACATGCGGGACTCCTGAGGACGCGTGGGCCGCGGATTCTACCCGGGGCCAGGGAACTTTCCCACCCCGTACAACCTCCGTACAGGGAATGGAGTGCTTGCCGTTTTTTGTCATACTCTCGGCCTGGCGATGCCATTAGCCTGATAAGTGACGCCCCGACTCAGCCGGCGCAGGATGCGCCGGTTTCTTCTCATCGACCGTGACTGCTGCCCATGCCCTCGATCCTCTCGCCCGTCTCGACCCGCCCATGGCTGCCGCTGCTGCTGCTCTTGCTGCTACCCGGCATGGTCCAGGCCCAGCAGGCCGGCGCGGTGATTGCCGCCCGCGCCAGCCTCTCGGCCTGGTCCGATCCGTTGACATCGCTGGGCACCCTGAGCGCCGACGAGAGCGTGACCCTCTCGGCCACGGTGACCGATACCGTCCGCGAGCTGAACTTCCGCGACGGCGAAAGCGTCGAGGCCGGGCAGCTACTGGTGCGCCTGGCCGATGACGAGGCCCAGGCCAACCTGCGCGTCGCCCAGGCCCGGCGCGACGAGCGTCGCAATGCGGTGAACCGCCTCGCCCAGCTGCAGAGCCGCAACCTGGCGCCGCGCGCCGACGTGGAGGATGCCCGGGCCCAGTTGCGTCAGGCCGAGGCGGAGATTCAGGCCCTGGAGGCCCGGCTCGCCGACTACCATATCCGCGCGCCCTTCGCGGGCCGGGTCGGCTTTCGCGATATCAGCGTCGGCACCCTGGTCACCCCGGGCACCGAGCTGGTGACCCTCGACAAGCTGGATATCATGAGGCTCGACTTCACCCTCCCCGAGACGGTGCTCGGCCAGCTCGCCGAGGGCCTGCCGCTCTCCGCCACCAGCCCCGCCTACCCCGACGAGGTCTTCGCCGGCGAGATCGCCAGCCTCGGCAGTCGCGTCGACCCGGTCAGCCGCAGCCTCATGGTGCGCGCCGAACTCGCCAACCCCGAGGGCCGCCTGCGCCCCGGCATGCTGATGAACGTGGTGGTCCGGCGCGCCCCCCGCGATGCCCTGGTGATCCCCGAAGCGGCGCTGATTCCCGAGGGCAATCGCCACTATGTGCTGGTGCTCGACGAGGCCGACGACTACCGGGTGACGCGACGCGAAATCACCATCGGCGCGCGCCGCGAAGGCGAGGTGGAGGTGATCGAGGGGCTGGTCGCCGATGACCTGGTGGTGGCCCACGGTACCGAGCGGGTCCGGGATGGCCAGACGGCCCGCCTGCTGGGCATCCTCGAGGAGAACACCAGCATCCCCGAGTTGCTGCGCCGGGATCGCGGCGCCGCGGAGGCCAACGGCTGATGCGTCTCTCCGACCTCTCCGTGCAACGCCCGGTGCTGGCCACGGTGCTGGCCGCCCTGATCGTCGCCTTCGGCCTGCTGGCCCTGCAGCGCCTGCCACTGCAGGAGTACCCCGCCATCGACCCGCCGGTGGTGGGCATCGACACCCGCTACCCGGGGGCCTCGGCCAGCGTGGTGGAGACCCGCATCACCCAGGTGCTGGAGGATCGCATCTCCGGTATCTCCGGCATCCAGGTGATCTCCTCCTCCAGCGAGGATGGGCGCTCCAGCATCGGCGTGGAATTCGGCCTCGACAAGGACATCGACGCCGCCGCCAACGATATCCGCGACCGCATCTCCGGGGCCCTGGACAACCTGCCCGAGGAGGCCGAGCCCCCCGAGGTGCAGAAGGCCGACTCCAGCTCCGATGTGGTGCTGTGGCTATCGCTCTCCGGCGCGAGCTACGACATGGCCGAGCTCACCGACTACGCCAACCGCTACCTGGTGGATCGCTTCTCGGTACTGCCCGGGGTCTCCCAGGTGCTCGTCGGCGGGGGCCGCGAGTACGCCATGCGCGTCTGGCTCGACCCCGACGCCCTGGCGGCCCGCGACCTCACCGCCGGCGACGTGGAAGACACCCTGCGCCGCGAGAACGTCGAACTGCCCGGCGGCGCCATCGAATCCCGCGACCGCCAGTTTATCGTGCGCCTGCCGCGCGGCTTCGCCAGCCCCGAGGACTTCCGCCGCCTGGTGCTGACCGAGGGTGACGACGGCTACCTGGTACGCCTGGGCGACGTGGCCCGGGTAGAGATCGGCGCGGTGGAGGAGCGCACCATCTTCCGCGGCAACGGCACCCCCATGGTGGGCCTGGGCATGATGAAGCAGTCCACCGCCAATGTGCTGGAGATCTCCGAGGGCGTACAGGCAGAGATGGCTCGCCTGCAGGACACCCTCCCCGAGGGCATGGAACTGCGCCTCAACTTCGATGCCTCGGTGTTCGTCGAGGGGGCCATCTCCCAGGTGGTGCAGACCCTGTTTATCGCCATGGGCCTGGTGGTGGTGGCGATCTTCCTGTTCCTCGGCAACCTGCGCACCACCCTGATCCCGGCGGTGACCGTGCCCATCGCCCTGATCGGCACCTTCGCCGCCCTGGCGGCGCTGGGCTTCACCATCAATCTGCTGACCCTGCTGGCCCTGGTGCTGGCCATCGGCCTGATCGTCGATGACGCCATCGTGGTGCTGGAGAATATCCACCGGCGCATGCACGACCATGGCGAGACGCCCCTGGTGGCGGCCTTTCGCGGCACCCGCCAGATCGCCTTCGCGGTGATCGCCACCACCCTGGTGCTGGTGGCGGTCTTCGTGCCGCTGAGCTTCTTGCAGGGGGATATCGGCCGGCTCTTCTCGGAGTTCGCCCTGACGCTGGCCGCCGCGGTGATCCTCTCCAGCCTGCTGGCCCTGACCCTGACGCCGATGATGGCCTCCAAGCTGCTGACCGCCGAGATGCAGGAGGGCCGCCTGGCCCGGGCCGTGCAGTGGGCCCTGGAGCACTGTCGCTGCGTCTACCGGCGCCTGCTGGAAGGCGCCCTGCGCCACCGCGTCCTGGTGCTGGCGCTGCTGGCCGGGGTCATCGCCGGCATGCTGTGGCTCAACGCCAACCTGGCCAAGGAGTACACCCCCCAGGAGGATCGCGGCAATTTCTTCGTGCTAGTCAATGGTCCCCCCGGCGCCACCTATGACTACATGCTCGACTACATGGACGAGATCGAGGCGCGACTGCTGCCCATGGTGGAGGCCGGCGAGGTGGAGCGCGTGGTGGTGCGGGCGCCGCGGGGCTGGGGCAATATCGAGAACTTCAACGGCGGCTTCGTGATCGTCAACCTGACCGACTGGGGTAGC
Organism: Halomonas sp. NCCP-2165; assembly: GCF_023708045.1. Classification (NCBI taxonomy): domain Bacteria; kingdom Pseudomonadati; phylum Pseudomonadota; class Gammaproteobacteria; order Oceanospirillales; family Halomonadaceae; genus Halomonas; species Halomonas sp. NCCP-2165. The sequence continues at coordinate 204,911 of NZ_BRCY01000001.1, read as the reverse complement.
CGCCGCGACGCCTGGAGCATCATGAACGAGATCCGCCAGGAGCTCGCCGACCTGCCCGGCATCCGCGCCTTCCCGGTAATGCGCCAGGGCTTCGGCATGCGCGTCGAGAAGCCGGTGCAGTTCGTGCTGGGCGGTGGCACCTACGAGCGGCTCGCCGAATGGCGCGACACCCTGATAGCGCATATCCGCGAGGACAACCCGCGCCTGATCGGCCTGGAGAGCGACTACGAGGAGAGCCAGCCCCAGCTGCGCGTGGAGATCGACTACGAGCGCGCCGCCGCCCTCGGCGTCACCGTCACCGAGATCGGCCGCACCCTAGAGACCCTGCTCGGCGGGCGCACCGTGACCCGCTACGTGGATGACGGCGAGGAGTATGACGTCATCCTCGAGGGCGAGCCCGGGGCCCGCTCCAGCCCCGCCAGCCTGGAGAGCCTGCGGGTGCGCTCGGCGCGCAGCGGCGCGCTGATCCCCCTGGCCAGCCTGGTGACCCTCACCGACTTCGCCGGCCCCAGCACCCTCAACCGCTTCAACCGGGTGCGCGCCATCACCCTCCAGGCCGACCTGGCCGACGGCTACCCCCTGGGCGAGGCCCTCGCCTACCTGGAGAATGCCGTGGCCGAGGTGCTGCCCGCGGAGGCCCAGACCGACCTCAAGGGCGCCTCCCGCGACTACCAGGAGGCCAGCGGCGCTACCGCCTTCCTGCTGGGGATGGGCATCCTGGTGGTCTTCCTGGTGCTGGCCGCCCAGTTCGAGAGCTTCGTGCACCCAATGGTGATCATGCTCAGCGTGCCCCTGGCGATCTGCGGTGCCCTGCTGGGGCTCTACCTGAGCGGACAGTCACTGAACATCTATAGCCAGGTGGGCCTGGTGATGCTGGTGGGGCTGGCCGCCAAGAATGGCATCCTGATCGTCGAGTTCGCCAACCAGCTGCGCGATGCGGGTCACGCCTTCCACGACGCCCTGATCGAGGCCTCGGTGACCCGATTGCGGCCCATCGTGATGACCGCGGCGACCACCATGGCCGGCGCCGTGCCGCTGATCGTCTCCGGCGGCGCCGGTGCCGAGAGCCGCCTGGTGATCGGCACCGTCATCCTCTGCGGGCTGGCCGCCGCCACCCTCTTCACGCTGTTCGTGGTGCCGGTGGCCTACGACCTGCTGGCGCGCAAGACCGGCTCCCCCGGCGACGTGGCGCGACGCCTGGCGGCGGAAATGGAGGCAGAGGCGAGGTAACCGAAAAAAGTTCAACGCTTTCAAGCGTGAACACCATTGTGGGAGCGCAGATTCTGCGCGATATCGCCCGAAGGGCGATCCTGGCCGGCACCAAGGGCGACTGCGTCGCCCAATCGTCCGGAATCCGGACTCCCACAACCCCAGTGGGCCAACCAGGCCTTCACGCTGATCTGCGATGAGCCAAAAAAAGCACGGGGCCGGATCCTGGATCCGGCCCCGCGGCGTTGTTCCCGAGTGGCTGGCGAGTGGTCAGCAGTCGCCCAGGCGCTCGGCCTGAATCTCGGTGTTCATCACCATCTCGCCCATGGGCGTGGTCATCTCCACCCGCATGGTGCCCTCGGCGCGATCGCGCAGATAGCTCATGCTCCCGACGATATCGGCCTCGCCGCCCTCCCCGGTACAGCGCATGCGGTAGTCCATGCCGGCGGCGCTGACATTCTGCTCCAGCAGCTCGCAGCCCTCCTCCTCCTCGATCAGGGTCATGGGCGCCTCATCGATCTCCTCCTGGGTCAGGCACTCCTGGTGCGTCTCGTTCTGCTCGGGGATCGGCATATCGCCTTCCACGGTGGTGGTGCTGGTGAACTCCCACTGACCGGGCAGCAGATCGGGGGCCTCGGCCTGGGCGGCCAGGGGCAGGGCCAGGACGGCGGAAAGGAGCAGAGCGCGCGGCAGCATGGAAGGACTCCGGACGTAATGAATGTACATCGCAGCTTATGCCATGGCGGCGTCGAGGGGAAATCGCGGCGTCAGGCCGCCGCCACCAGGCGCCTCAGCGCCTCCAGGTACTGCTCCACCACCAGGTTGGGGGGCGCCCCCTTGCGGGTGATGGCACTGTAGTGGGTGAGGTAGTGCCAGCGCTCGGGGTTCAGGGCACGCATGCGTCCCTCGCCGACCCAGCGTTCGGCATAGTGGGTCGGCAGGTAGCCAAGATAGCGCCCCGAGAGAATCAAAAAGGCGATGCCCTCCCGGTCGGTGGCGGAGGCGGTGGCCCGCAGGGGCGCATGGCACGCCTTGATCTCCGCCGTCTGGGCATAGGCCGGCACCACCGCATCGCACTCGCCGAGCGCCGCCTCGTCGACCGCCTCGGCCGCGAATAACGGATGCCCCGTCGCGCAGTAGAGCCGCGAGGTCTCCTCATAGAGCGACAGGTACTCCAGCCCGGGCAGGGTCTTGAGGGCCGGAACCACGCCGGTATGCAGGCGGCCGTCGAGCACCCCCAGCTCGATATCGCTGGGCGGGATCATGCGGATATTGATGCGTACCTCCGGACCGCGCTCCTTGAGGGCGCTCAGGGCATGGGTGATATGCATCTCCGGCATGGTCACCAGGTTATCGGTGATACCGATATTGAGCTCGCCCTTGAGTCGCGCATGCAGCCCATTGACCCGGGTACGGAAGCCCTCCACCGCCGCCAGCAGCTGCAATACCGCCTCGTAGACCTCGGCGCCCTCGTCGGTGAGGGAAAAGCCGCTGCGCCCCCGCTGGCAGAGCCGCAGGCCAAGCCGCGTCTCCAGGTCGTTCATGGCCATGCTGATGGCCGCGCGGCTGATATTGAGCTCCACCTCGGCGGCGGAGAAGCCGCCGCACTCCACCACCTTGCGGTAGATCCGCAGCAGGCGCAGATCGGTATCGCTGAGCCGCCCCCCCAAGACTTCCCTGTGCCGCGACATAAGTCCCCTCCTCCCGGTGAGGGGGCGGCATCGCCCCGCCCCACAAAGTTAATCAGATACTTTCATAAACGTAAAAAAATCTGGATTTAACTTATCACCTGCCGGGGCTAGCCTGCGACTCATACCCCCCACCAATGGCAATGCCAACCGAGGATGCGGCCATGTCAGAGCGTGATCTTCCCTTCCCCAGCCCCGAGCAGCTGGATGCCTACTGGATGCCCTACACCGGCAACCGCCAGTTCAAGCGCGACCCGCGGATCATCGTCGGCGCCCGGGGCAGCTACTTCACCGACGCCGACGGCCGCCAGATCTTCGATGGCCTCTCGGGACTGTGGACCTGCGGCGCCGGCCACGGCCGCCCGGAGATCACCGAGGCGGTGAGCCGCCAGCTCGCCGAGCTCGACTACGCGCCGGCCTTCCAGTTCGGCCACCCCAAGGCCTTCGAGCTGGCCCACCGCCTGCGCGAGCTGACTCCCGAGGGCCTCGATCACGCCTTCTTCACCGGCTCCGGCTCGGAGAGCGCCGACACCGCCCTGAAGATCGCCCGGGCCTACTGGCGCAAGAAGGGCCGCCCCACCAAGACCAAGCTGATCGGCCGCACCAAGGGCTACCACGGGGTCAACTTCGGCGGCATCAGCCTGGGCGGCATCGGCGCCAACCGCGCCCTCTTCGGTCAGGGCGTCGATGCCGACCACCTGCCCCATACCCTGCTCGCCGAGAACGCCTTTACCCGCGGCCTGCCCGAGCGCGGCGCCGACAAGGCCGAGGAGCTGCTCGAGCTGATCGCCCTGCATGACGCCTCGAATATCGCCGCGGTGATCGTCGAGCCCCTGGCCGGCTCCGCCGGGGTGATTCCGCCCCCGGTGGGCTATCTGCAAAGGCTGCGGGAGATCTGCGATGCCCACGAGATCCTGCTGATCTTCGACGAGGTGATCACCGGCTTCGGGCGCATGGGCGCCATGACCGGCGCCGACGCCTTCGGCGTGGTGCCGGACATCATGAACGTCGCCAAGCAGCTCACCAACGGCGCGGTGCCCATGGGCGCGGTGATCGTCCAGGGCGAGATCTACCGGACCTTTATGGAGCAGGGCGGCCCCGACTATATGCTCGAGCTGCCCCACGGCTACACCTACTCGGGCCACCCGGTGGCCTGTGCCGCGGCGCTGGCCACCCTGGAGGTGCTCGAGAGCGACCGCCTGATCGAGCGGGTGCGCGAGATGAGCCCGCGCTTCGAACACGCCCTGCACTCCCTCAAGGGCAGCCGCTACGTCAGCGATATCCGCAACTATGGCCTGGCCGGCGCCCTGCAGATCGAGCCCTACCCCGGTGAGCCGGCCCGCCGCCCCTTCGAGATCGCCATGAAGTGCTGGGAGAAGGGAGTCTATGTGCGCTACGGCGGCGACACCATCCAGCTCGGCCTGCCCTTTATCGTCGAGCCCGAGGAGATCGACCGGCTGATCAATGTGCTGGGCGACGCCCTCGGCGAACTGGACTGAACACGACCGACCCACCTGTTAGCTAGAGGTACTGCAATGACCACTCTCGGCCACCTGATCAACGGCGTCCGCGTCGACGACGCCACCCGCACCCAGGCCGTCTACAACCCCTCCACCGGCGAGGTGGCAAGCCAGGTCAGCCTGGCCAGCCAAGCCACCGTGGAGGCCGCCATCGAAGCCGCCCAGGCCGCCTTCCCGGCCTGGCGCGACACCCCGCCCGCCAAGCGCGCCCGGGTCATGTACCGCTTCAAGCAGCTGCTGGAGGATCACGCCGAGGAGATCTGTCGGCTGATCGGCCTCGAGCACGGCAAGATCACCCATGACGCCAAGGGCGAGCTGCAGCGCGGCATCGAGAACGTGGAGTACGCCTGCGGCGTGCCGGAGCTGCTCAAGGGCGAGCACAGCAGGAACGTCGGCCCCAATATCGACTCCTGGAGCGAGTTCCAGCCGCTGGGGGTGGTCGCCGGCATCACCCCCTTCAACTTCCCGGCCATGGTGCCGCTGTGGATGTATCCCATGGCCATCGCCACCGGCAACACCTTCGTGCTCAAGCCCTCCGAGCGCGACCCCACCTCGACCCTCTATATCGCCGAGCTGGCCCTGGAAGCGGGACTGCCCGCCGGGGTGCTGAACGTGGTCAATGGCGACAAGGAGGCCGTGGACACCCTGCTCGACGATCCGCGAGTGCAGGCCGTCAGCTTCGTCGGCTCCACCCCCATCGCCGAGTATATCTACGGCCGGGCCAGCGCCAACGGCAAGCGCTGTCAGGCCCTGGGCGGCGCCAAGAACCACGCCATCGTCATGCCCGACGCCGATATGGACAACGTGGTCGACTCCCTGACCGGCGCCGCCTTCGGCTCCTCCGGCGAGCGCTGTATGGCGCTGTCGGTGGCCGTGGCGGTGGGTGACGCCGCCGCCGATACCCTGGTCACCAAGATGCGTGAGCGCCTGGCGACCCTCAAGGTGGGCCCCCACTTCGACGGGGGCAACGACTTCGGCCCGGTGATCACCCAGGCCCACCAGGAGAAGGTCTGCGGCTATATCGACAGCGCCGAGGCCCAGGGCGCCGAGATCGTCGTCGACGGCCGCGGCGTCCAGGTGCCGGGCTTCGAGAACGGCTTCTACGTGGGCGGCACCCTGATCGATCGGGTGACCCCGGAGATGACCTGCTACCTGGAAGAGATCTTCGGCCCGGTGCTGCTGGTGGTGCGGGTCGACACCATGCAGGAGGCCATGACGCTGATCGACGACCACGAATACGGCAACGGCACCTGCATCTACACCCGCGACGGCGAGGCGGCCCGCTACTTCAGCGATCACATCCAGGTCGGCATGGTGGGCATCAATGTGCCGCTGCCGGTGCCGGTGTCCTACCACAGCTTCGGTGGCTGGAAGCGTTCGCTGTTCGGTGACCTGGCCGCCTACGGCCCGGATGCGGTGCGCTTCTACACCAAGCGCAAGACCATCACCCAGCGCTGGCCGTCGGCCGGGGTGCGCGAAGGCGCCCAGTTCTCCTTCCCCTCCTGATAAACAGAATACTCGACTAACATCGCGGTATTGATAACACCGGATCGGGGCGACCCGATCCGGTGTTGAGGGTATCCGGGGTTCGTGGTTGATACATCGGTCAAAGGCCACCCGCGGGTGATCATCGATGGCGATGTGGACCTACTCCCCCGGCACCGCCAGTGCTCTGCCGACGATCGCCGGTCACGCGGTGTCCCGGGCCCGCGAAACGGTCGAGCGTCTTGATACCCGGATGCCATCGCCCGGGGCGCCATATCCTCATGGGCAGACAGGATGTCTGAGTACAGCGCCTTGACGATTTGATCAGGTGTCGACATCAGAACTTATGGCCAAGCACTCAACCGATCGATGGCATTCACGCCAGAGCGCGAAAAACTTAAAAATCTGGGCCACTTTTGGTGACCCAGACATACTTCAAACAGAGGAAAGGAAAATCAGAAACCAACTATCTTGTCTGGTAGCCAGGTCGCCGTAACTGGAAACAATGCCACGATCAGCAAAGTAATCAACTGAACGGCAATAAAGGGAAGCACGCCTCGGCACATCTGACCGTAAGTAATGTCTTTCGGTGCGATTGATTTCAGGTAGAAAATTGAAGATGCCATCGGCGGGGTCAAATAGCTGGTCTGAATAGTCACCAACACCAGGGTGGCGAACCACACAGGATCAATCCCCATCTGCCTGACGATCGGCGTGAAGATAGGCACGCAGATTAACACGATGGAGGTCCAGTCAAGCACGAAGCCCAGCAAGAAGGTGACAGCCAAGAAGAACAGAATGACACCCGTCGTACCACCGCCTAGCCCGGTGGCAATCGCGCTGACCATATCTCCGCCACCATTCACAGCAAAGATACCCGTAAACATGGTTCCCCCGGCTACGATCATCAAGATCATCGCAGTAATGCGCACCGTGAGCCCGAGAGAATCTGTCATGGATTTCAGTGAAACCCCACCATTGATCACCGCCAGAATCACTGCGCCAGCCACACCCACGGCGGCAGCCTCAGTGGGAGAGGCAATCCCACCCAGCAGTGAACCCAGCACAGAGAGCATAAGCAGGAGTGGCGGAACCAGTGCCTTCATGGTAATTGCCAACTTCTTGCTAAGAGGGTAGGGGTCCTCCGCTTGCGCAGGCACCGGGCCGTCTTCAGGGCGTAGCAAGCAACGCCCAACGATATAGACGACAAACAGCGTAAGCATGATCCCGCCGGGCACAATAATTGCGGCGAAAAGCTCACCAATCGACAACTGGGCAAGAGCGGCATAGACCACCACGATGACAGTGGGCGGAATAATCGTTCCCAGCGAGCCACCCGCACAGATAGTGCCACTAATCAGGGAGTTGTGATATTTATAGGCGCGCATGGCCGGAATGGCCATCAGCCCGATCATTATTTCCACGGCCCCTACGACACCAGAAGCCGCGGCAAAGATTGCCGCCATGGCGATCGTCGTCAACGCCAAACCACCCGGCAGGCGACCAATCCACATCTGGATAGCATTAAAAAGGTTCTTGGCAATCCCAGACTTTTCCAGTATGGCACCCATCATTACAAACAAGGGGATAGATGCCAGCACATAGTTGGAAGCGGCGCTATAGATACTACCGTACAACTGCTGAAAGACCAGTGGGCCGAAGGCAAACCAGCCCGCCACCACCGAGACGATGACCAGCGAGAAAGCGACAGGAATTCCCAAGAAAATCAGCAAGAAGAGCCCGGGAAACATCAAAGCCGAGATCAACAGATCCATTACCCTTTCTCCCCGAGCGTGTTTTTCTCAATGAAGTACCTGGCACCCTGGGCGAAAAGCTGAAGCGCCAGGAGGGTTAACCCGACGGCAATAATTCCATAAAATGGCCACATCTTGGGTGCCCATATACTCACCATATCGACTTCCCCGGTCACAAAAGCCTTCCATGACTTCTTCCAGCCATGCCAAGCCATAAGCGAAACAATTGGACACATCAGCATCATATACGCCACACCATTGATAGTGGCGGAGATGTGCTTTGGCATCAGATTACTGACCACATCGACCCGTACGTGACCATCCTCGCGAGCGGTCCAGGCCACACCCAGGAGAAACACAGCGCCCGTGACCATATAAGAGATATCGAACGCCCAGATAGTAGAGGCATTGAAGGCATAGCGCGCCACCACCTCGTACAACATCGCTCCTGTAAGAACGATCAGAAGGGCCTTGCTAACCCAGGCAGACAGCCAAGAAATTTTATCGATCAAATTTAGGATCATTTTCATTTCCTTCCCAGTAGACAGCGCATAAGGGGACCCTTAGATGGGTCCCCTGCCACCGGGGTCAGTTGGTGATCAAATAATCCTGCTGAGCACTCCAGCGCTCCTGATACTCATTGTACCCTTCCAGGATATCGGTCATACGAGTGTCCCCTGCCTGGCTGCGCTCTGTCGCCTGGTTAGTCATCCACTCACGACCGTTTTCGGCAAGCTCCCCGACGAAGGAATCATCGAGGCTAATGACTTCATTCCTGCCTGAGCGATAAGTTTCCATTGCCTGAAGGTCGTGATGATAAAAATTACTCAGCCCCTCGTAGGTGGTCAGCTTGGCGGCCGCTTCGATCAATGGTTTTAGATCGTCGGGTACCTGATCCCAGGTCTCCTGTCGGGTTACCACTTCCCAGAGGAACGTAGGCTGATGAACGCCAGGCACCACGATATAACGAGCCGCTTCGTGGAAGCCTTCCGGCTGATTGCTGGAAGGCGTTGCCCACTCCACGGCATCCACCCCGTTTCGCTGCAGCAATGTATACGTATCGCCGGGCGGAACCACCGTCGGAACGGCATTATAGTACTCCCGCATGACCTCGGCCCAAGGACCGGAAGTACGATACTTAATGCCATCAAGGTCCTCGGGGCCGTGAATGGGAACATTCGAGTGCGCGAACACCTCGGTCGAGCCAATTCCAACAACGAGGGAGTGGAGGCCTTCACTGGCGCGAATCTCCTGAAGCCTTTCTAGACCGCCCCCCTCGTAGATCCAGTTAATATAGGCTTGTGGTCCCATGCCACCGGGGAAGCCGGCAAAGATAGCATTGATTGGGTCTTGGTTAACCAAGTAACTAGGGGTGGAGTGCCCCGCATCGACGGTACCTTCCTTCACTGCCTCGTAGACCTGAAGCGCCGGGACCAGAACTCCTGCACCGAAGGGGGAAATCTCAACCCGCCCCTCCGTCAGGGTCGACGCATTGACGGCGAAGCGTTCGAGAAAGTTCTCGAAGATAGGTGAACCATCTGGAACTGAGGTAGGAATCCGCCACTCGATCTCGGCAGCCATAACTGGCGAAGCCATAGAAGCGCTGATTAATACCGCAGCCAAACGTTGTTTTTGGGTCATGTAAGACTCCCCTTTCTTGTGGTTTTTTCGGCACGCATGAAGTGTGCCGGATAGGTATCACCCAGCACTTTTTGATGCACCAAGCAACTAAAAATCAATAGCTTCTTCATTATTGGAAAGCCAGATATCTTGGCACCCTAGAGTGCCTAGCCCCCCGATAATCACGCCATGCCTTGATGACCCTGACCACCAGGGTCACGACATCGTTATCCGCGTTCAGCGTCCACTGCCCGCGGGCTTCTCCGCTGGCAGTTATTGAAGACGCACCTCTTCGAAGGCCAGATTCGGCGACCTCGAAGAATGTATAAAATATATTTTTTCCACGCAAGCTTTTTTGCCTCCCCACCCCTAGCCGTGCCAGGCGGCCGAAAACGATCAGCGACGAACAGCCCCTAGCCCCTGGGCCTCCAACCGATCCAGGAGCGCCACCTCCTCCGTGCTCAGCCGAATGCCTTCGGCTCTGGCTAGGCGTCGCGCGGCATAGCGACGCTGTGACGGCAATCGAGCCCCCTGGTCCGCGATGCCCTGCAGGAGTCTCTCCCCGTCGGCGAGCGGATCGCGATCGCGGCCCTGCGAGAAAGCGCTCGGGTCGAAGGCGAGTATCAGCGCGCCGTGGCGCGGCAACAAACGGGTCCCCTCCATGAACTCGCGCGCCTCCTGACTCATGAAATCGCCCAGCATCGCCCCGGCCAGCAGCTCGATCATGGTGGCGATCGCCGACCCCTTGTGCTGGCCGAAAGGCAGCATCGCCCCGGCCAGGGCGGCACTCGGATCGGTGGTGGGCTGTCCATCAGGGTCCACGGCCCAGCCTTCCGGCAACGCCTTGCCTTCGCGCTCATGCAGTTCGATCTCGCCACGGGCCACCAGGGTGGTGGCAAAATCGAAGACGTAGGGGTCCTTCCCAGGACGCGGCCACCCGAAGGCGAAGGGATTGGTTCCCAACAGCGGCGCCCGGCCGCCCGAGGGCGCCATCGCGGCATGGCTCGGACACATAGAGAGCACCGCCAGCCCTTCGCCTGCCAGATCTTCGACCTCGTACCAGAGTGCCGAAAAGTGCACGCAGTCGTTGATCACCAGGGCCGCGAGCCCTTGTCGGCGGGCCCGCTCTATCAGGGTCGGTCGAGCCGCCTCGTAGGCCGGGCTCGCATAACCGCCGCCGGCGTCCACGCGAATGATGGGGCCCTCTCCTGGGCGCACCTCGGGTATCGCATCTGGCGCCACCTTGCCGGCTTTCAATACACGCAGGCACCCCTCGACCCGGTAGATCCCATGGGATTTACAGTTATCGCGCTCGCCGGCGGCAATGACCCGCGCCACCGCCCCCGCCGTCTCGGCGCGAACGCCGCAGTTTGTGAAAATTCGCCTGATGCGCGCTTCCAGCTCGGCAATGGCCATCGTGATTGTCGTCATGGTGATTCCTCTCCTTGCGCCCATTCGGGCAGTCAACAAGCGGATGCCCTGTTCCTCGACCGTGGCAGGTATCCCAAATTGCCGGCATTCGCCGCCGGGCGTTTGGCTTAAGCAGAAACCCGCGGCCCGCCCCGCGAGGCGGCATAGACCTTGGTCTAATCCCTGCTATCCCGGTCTGGCCCACCCCTCGGCGCAAGGCCGCGTCAGATCGGGCGCCCCAAACCGGCACCTCATGCCTTCGTCCGTGAGCCGCTCGATTCGCCAGGAAACATGGCTTCACAAAGCGGCTCGAAGATTGTATAAAATATAAAACCAGACGTGATCGACGCTCGCAACCGCGATGGTCTGGACGACGATCACCACGCAAAGACAAGTAAAGGTGCCCCCATGAAGCGCGTACACGTCATCGATTCCCATACCGCGGGTGAGCCGACGAGACTGATCCTGGACGGCTTCCCCTCCCTGCCGGGGAGCACCCTGGCGGAGAAGCGCGATGCCCTTCGCGAGTCGCATGATGCGTGGCGGCGCGCCAGCATGCTCGAGCCGCGAGGCCATGACGTCCTGGTGGGTGCACTGTATTGCGAACCGACATCAGCGGAAGCGACATGCGGTGTCATCTTCTTCAACAACACCGGCTATCTGGGCATGTGCGGCCACGGCACGATCGGCCTGGTCGCCTCTCTGCACCACCTCGGCCAAATGTCACCGGGCTCGCACAGGATCGACACCCCCGTGGGCCCCGTCGACGCCCTCCTTCATGACGACGGGGCCGTGACCGTACGCAATGTCCTCTCCTACCGGTACCGCAAGCAGGTGGCCGTCGAGGTACCCGGCCACGGGGTGATACACGGCGATATTGCCTGGGGAGGCAATTGGTTCTTTCTCGTCAATGATCACGGTCAATCGCTGGAACTCGAGCATGTCGAGTCACTGACCCGCTTCACCTGGGCCATTCGCCAAGCCTTGGAGAACCAGGCAATCACCGGCGAGAACGGTGAGCCGATCGATCATATCGAGCTGTTCTGCGATGACCCCGAGGCGGACAGCCGCAATTTCGTGCTCTGCCCCGGCAAGGCCTATGACCGCTCGCCCTGCGGCACCGGCACCAGCGCCAAACTGGCTTGCCTGGCAGCGGACGGCAAGCTGGCCCCCGGAGAAACGTGGCTGCAAGCCAGCATCTGCGGGGGGCGGTTCGAGGGATATTACGAATGGGAAGGCGATCGCATTCGCCCCTACATCAAGGGGCGCGCCCACCTGAGCGCCGACAGCACGCTATTGATCGATGAGCAGGATCCCTTTGCCTGGGGCATCGCGGCGTCCTGACGATTCACACCCGCTTGAGATGTGCCGGTATCCACTTTTTACACCTCAGCCCGTCCAGCGCCATCGAAGGCCAGCGGGCTGTCCCCTAGAGACAGAAGAGACCAACCGAAAGGAAATACGATGAGCGACAACATCTTCACAGGCTGCATTCCCGCACTGATGACCCCCTGCACCGCCGATCGCCAGCCGGATTTCGATGCCCTGGTCGCCAAGGGCCGCGAACTGATCGAAATCGGCATGAGCGGTGTGGTGTACTGCGGCTCCATGGGAGATTGGCCGCTGTTGACCGAAGCACAGCGCCAGGAGGGCGTCGCGCGCCTGGTGGAAGCCGGAGTACCGACGATTGTCGGCACCGGCGCGGTCAATAGCCAAGAGGCCGTCTCTCATGCCGCTCATGCCGCCAAGGTCGGCGCCCACGGGCTGATGGTGATTCCCCGCGTGCTTTCCCGCGGCAGCTCTATTGCCGCCCAGAAGGCGCACTTTGCCGCCATTCTCGAGGCCGCCCCCGACCTGCCTGCGGTGATCTACAACAGCCCCTACTACGGCTTTGCTACGCGAGCCGACTTGTTCTTCGAGCTCCGCAATCAGTACCCCAACCTGATTGGCTTCAAGGAGTTCGGGGGCGCCGACGATCTGCGCTATGCGGCCGAAAACATCACCTCTCAGGACGAGGACGTCACCCTGATGGTCGGCGTCGACACCACCGTCTATCACGGATTCGTCAACTGCGGCGCCACCGGTGCCATCACCGGCATCGGCAATGCCCTGCCTCGCGAAGTGCTGCAACTGGTCGCGCTCAGCAAGAAGGCCGCCAAGGGGGATGCCAAGGCACGCCGCCAGGCACTGGAGCTCGAAGAGGCTCTGGGCGTTCTGTCCTCCTTCGACGAGGGTGCCGACCTGGTCCTCTACTACAAGCACCTGATGGTGCTCAACGGCGATAGCGAATACGCGCTGCACTTCAACGAAACCGACGTGCTCAGCGACGCTCAGCGCAACTATGTAGAGACACAGTACGACCTGTTCCGTACCTGGTATGCCCAGTGGTCCGCCTCGCTCGATAACGCCTGAAGCGACGGTCCGAACAGGTTCCACGAGGGCACGCCGCAGACACTCACACGGCGTTGACCGCTCGTGTCTCACCTCGGCCCGGATAGCGGGCCGAGGTATTCCCATCACTCGCTAGGAGTCCTTCATGCGTCGCATGAGTCTGGAAGATGCCACCGCTTTGGCCGAGGCCGTGCTGAAAGGCCAGGGCTTCAGTGACGATCAGACCCGTGTCCTGACCCAGGCGGTCATCGCGGGTCAACGCGACGAATGCCATTCTCACGGCCTATATCGCCTACTGAACTGCGCTTCTACCCTGGCCGCCGGCAAGGTTGTCGCGGACGCGACCCCGAAGGTCGACGACCAGGCCCCCGGGATCGTGCGCGTGGATGCCGGGGGCGGTTTCTCACAGCTCGCCTTCGAGGCGGGCCTGCCGGTGCTCGCGACCAAGGCTCGGGAGCAGGGCATCGCCGCCTTGGCGATCAATCACTGCGTGCATTTTTCGGCGCTGTGGGTCGAGATCGAGGCAATCACCGACCTCGGCCTGGTCGGCTTGGCATGTAACCCCAGCCACGCTTGGGTCGCCCCCGCCGGCGGCAGTCGCCCTCTGCTCGGCACCAATCCCCTGGCTTTCGGCTGGCCGCGCCCGGATGGCAAGCCACCGTTTATCTTTGACTTCGCCACCAGTGCGGTGGCGCGCGGCGATATCGAGCTGCATCGACGCGCAGGCAAGCCGCTTCCCGAGGGCTGGGGCATCGACCGCACGGGTCAGCCCAGCCAGGATCCCGCCGCCGTTCTGGACGGCGCCATGCTCACATTCGGCGGCCACAAGGGGTCGGCCCTGGCCACCATGATCGAGCTGATCGCCGGACCGCTGATCGGGGACCTTACCAGCGCCGAATCCCTGGCCCATGACAACGGCGCCGGCGCCTCGCCCTATCACGGTGAGCTGATCCTGGCGATGGATCCCGCTCGCTTTCTCGGCGAGCACACCGCCCAGCACATGGCCAAGGCCGAGACCCTGTTCTCGTCGATCATCGACCAGGGCGCCCGCCTCCCCTCTCAGCGGCGCTACGAGGCTCGCGAACGCACACGCAAGGAGGGGATCGCCATACCGGAGGCTCTCTATCAGGAGCTGGTGCAGCTGATGTGAGCGCGATGATCGCCTCCTCCATCCCGTTTCTAAACCCTCAAGGTTCTCCCCTCAAACCAAGGAGATGAGCATGACATTGGAAGGCAAGATGCTGATCGGCCAGCAAGCCGTTCCAGGCCAGCGCGATGCGATCCACGCCATCAATCCGGCGACCAACGCGCCACTCGAGCCCGCCTATTTCGGCGGCACTCGGGAAGACGTCGAGCAGGCCTGCGAACTGGCCTGGGCCGCCTTCGACGGCTACCGAGAGACTGCGCTGGAAGCACGCGCCGGCTTTCTCGAAACCATCGCGGATGAAATCGAAGCATTGGGCGACGCCCTTATCGAGCGCGCGGTCGCCGAGTCCGGCCTTCCCCAGGCCCGCATCCAAGGGGAGCGTGGGCGCACCTGCAACCAGCTACGGCTGTTCGCCAAGACCGTGCGCGCCGGCGAATGGCTCGATGTGCGGGTCGATCCGGCCATGCCGGAACGCCAGCCCATGCCGCGGGCCGATCTTCGCCAGCGCCACATCGCGCTGGGTCCGGTCGCGGTCTTCGGCGCCAGCAACTTCCCGCTGGCCTTCTCGGTGGCCGGCGGAGATACCGCCTCGGCCCTGGCCGCGGGCTGCCCGGTCATCGTCAAGGCTCACTCTGCCCACCCGGGCACCAGCGAGCTGGTTGGTCGGGCGATCCAGGCAGCGGTCAGGCGCTGCGCACTGCCCGAGGGCGTGTTCTCGCTGATCTTCGGTTCCGGGCGTGAAGTCGGTCAGGCGCTGGTGGCGAACCCCCGCATCAAGGCGGCCGGTTTCACCGGCTCACGCAGCGGCGGCCTGGCACTTTGGCACATCGCGCAGTCTCGCCCCGAGCCGATTCCCTTCTATGCGGAGATGAGTTCCATCAACCCGGTCTTCCCGCTGCCGGCGGCCCTCGAGGCACGCGGCGCCAACCTGGGTGAAGCTTTCGTGGAATCGCTGAACATGGGCGCCGGGCAATTCTGTACCAATCCCGGGCTGGTGGTCGCCATCAAGGGGCCGGCGCTGGATGACTTCATCGCCGCTGCGCGACAGGCCGTCGAGACTAGTGCCTCGCAGACCATGCTCACGCCCGGTATCCATCAGGCCTATGAGAATGGCATGCAGCAATTGGCCAACAGCGATAAGGCCCGGGAAATCGCCCGCGGCCGGCAAGGCGATGGCCCAAACCAGTGCCAAACCGCCCTCTTCGTGACCTCGGCATCCGATTTCCTCGGCGATGAGTCGCTACAGGCGGAGGTCTTCGGCTCCACCTCTCTGGTGGTAGAGTGCAGCGATGCCGAAGAACTCCAGCGGGTCGCAGAGCGGCTGGAAGGGCAACTGACCGCCACCCTGCTGATGGATGACGCCGATCTGGATGCCGCACGCGCCCTGCTGCCGGTGCTCGAGCGCAAGGCCGGCCGCATCCTGGTCAATGGTTGGCCCACCGGGGTCGAAGTCTGCGACACCATGGTTCATGGTGGTCCCTTCCCGGCGACGTCGGATGTCCGCACCACCTCCGTGGGTACCGCGGCCATCCTGCGCTTCCTGCGCCCCGTCTGTTATCAGGACCTGCCGGATGCACTGCTTCCCGAGGCCCTCAAGGCGAGCAACCCTCTGGCCCTCAAACGGCTGGTTGATGGGCAGCGCGAAGCCTGATTCCTTGCTGGCCGGGCCGCTCTCTCGGTGAGAGAGCGGCCTACAGTCATGGACTTTCAATGTGGCTTGTATAAAATGTGCGATAACACTTGTTAGGTAAATGCAAGCCATGGCGACATTCAAGACACGCGCCCAATTCGTGGCCGACGATTTGCGCAAGCGAATCCTTGGCGGTGAGTTCAAGGGCGGCACTCAGCTGCGACAAGATGCGCTAGCCAAGGATTACGATGTCAGCCGTATCCCCGTACGAGAGGCCTTGCTGACCCTCGAATCCGAAGGGCTGGTAGAGTTTTACGCCCACCGTGGTGCCTTCACCACGGAACTTTCCGTCAGCAAGATTCGAGAGCTTTTCGAGTTACGTACGCTACTGGAGACATATGTTCTCAGGCATGCGATTACCAGGCTCAGCGACGCAGACCTCAAAAAAGCCGAGGAGATTCTCCGAAAATACGACGAGGCGCTCAATTCTGGCGGAGAAATCGATAACTGGAGCGAGTACAACTACGCCTTCCATCTGGCACTTTACGAACCCGCCGAGCTGCCCGAGACGCTCTCACTCATCAGCCAGCTGAATACCAAGTCGGATCGCTACATCCGCATGCAGCTTCTCTATACCCAAGAGATCGAAAAAGCCGAACGAGAGCACCATAAACTGCTGGATCTGGCTCGCCAGGGCGACGCCGACAAGGCATGCGATCTCCTGAAAACGCATATCCAGGAAGCCTGTGAGGGAATCGTCGAACTGCTCGAGGAGCGAGCGAGACGCGCCGAGAAGACCTGAGCCTCGGCGACGCCTTCTCCATGGTTTGTGATTCCCCTGACAATGCCGGCCAGATGCCCTCGTAACAGCAGGGCTTTATATGAATGCAAGCCGAGAAAGGCATACCTAGGCTCTGTACGAAAACTGCCTGCGCTCGCCAATACGGCGTTAAAAGTCGGCTCAAAGTACTCATTTACACCCCGTAAACTCGTACGCGAGCCCGGTCCGTCTTTTCGCCGATTTTTGCCTTGTCTGGCCATCGCTCGCCGACTTTTCGTACAAAACCTAGCCGTGATTACTCCCCATAGACGATAAGCCGCTCTCAGTGATGTTCTTCTTGCCATTTCCAGCCTTCGAGTGGACTGGCTAAAGCCCCCCTAGTCATGCTGAACCTGCCCTCCTTGCCACACCTTGCCGGGCAGTGATCAGCGGCTCAGGGTACCCGACATCCCTGCATCGATGCAGGCTCAGCCCCGCCGTCTCTTAGTCAGCCCCACCATCGGCGGTGACATGGTGTCGATGGTCCCTTGGCACGCCCACGATATTTTCTTTCCTCGAGCCATAGACTTTGGTCGACACCCGTATTGCAGGTGCCAGCGCCATAACTTATATTTTATACAATCGACAAAGAGGAAGTAAGGAATGCCCATGGCCTCACAGGATCCAGCAGCCGGCAACGCCAAACCTGATTGCGACATCGTCGTCATTGGTGCCGGCATCATCGGTATTGCCTGTGCCCTTTCCCTGAGTCGACTGGGCTGGCGTGTGCTGGTGCTGGACAAGCAAGAACCCGGCATGGGGGCCTCATATGGCAATGCCGGGCACATGGCAACCGAGCAGGTCTTCCCCATTGCCGATGCATCAATCCTGATGCGCCTTCCCAAGATGTTGATGGATCCCATGGGGCCGCTCCGCCTCGACTGGCGGCACTTTCCCAAGGCCTTGCCCTGGTTTGCTCAACTGCTCTGGAACCTTCGTCCGGCGCCCTATCAGGCCAGCGTGGCCGGCATTCGGTCTCTCAACGAGGCCAGTCTTTATGCATGGCACAGGCTACTCGACTCGGTGAATGGCGGCCACTTGCTGAAAAAAGAAGGCTCTTTCTTGATCTATGAAGACGAGCGCTCTCGGGAGGCGATCGACGTCCTCGAGTCACGCCTGGATGCCCAGCAGGTGGCGACAGAGTACTGGCAGGGAGACGCCGTCCGAACAATCGCACCGCAACTCTCCAAGCGCATCAAGGGTGGCCTGTTCTTCCCGGAAACCGCCCATGTCGTGGACCCCTGGCAGGTAGTCGACACCCTGACGAAGGCTGCCAAGGCCAATGGGGTGCGGTTTCAGCGAGACGAGGTGCTCACGGGAAAGGTCGACGATCGAGGCGTCAACCTGAAAATGGCGAACTCTTCCGCTATCCGGGCCGACAAGGTCTTGGTGGCATGTGGCGCCCACTCGGCCCCTCTCACCACAGCCCTCACCGGCACCAGGGTGCCTCTCGATACCGAGCGGGGCTACCACCTGATGTTGCCCCGCGAGAAAGAGCGCCTGCCGGTGGCCATTACCTCGCTGGAGCGACGCTTCATCATGACGCCGATGGACGAAGGCCTGCGCCTGGCGGGCACCGTCGAGTTTGCCGGCCTCCATCGACCGCCCAACATGCAGCGAGCCTGGCAGCTGCATCGACTGAGTCAGGGGCTGTTCGAGAGCGATCTCGACACGGCCGACGCTAGGCCATGGATGGGCTTTCGGCCGTCACTTCCGGACTCGCTACCCATCATCGATAGCGCGAAAGACGGCAAGGTCCTGCTGGCTTTCGGGCATCACCACCTCGGCCTCACCCAAGCGGCGGTGACGGCAGAGCTTATCGCAAACCTGGCCATACAAGGAGACAGCCCCACTTCTTCGACCCCGCATTACCAACCCGATCACAAGCCCTATCGACTCACCCGTTTTTCTTCATACCCCTCAGAATAAATCGGTAGAACAATTCCAGAGGAAACATCATGTCCACTGCAATGACGCCTGCAAGGCTACCTAGCATGACCGAGGTCCTTGCCATCATGATCGGCTTCATCGCCATCATGTTTCTCAGCATCAATGTACTTCAGCTCCCCATACAGCTCGCGCTTTTTGCCTCCTGGTTCCTGGTCATGGCCCTGGGGCTCAAGCTAAAGATCGACTATGAGACCATGCAGGATGGTCTTATCAACGGTATCCATAATGGCATGGAGGCCGTACTGGTTCTCACCACCGTTGGCGCCCTGATTGGCACCTGGATTGCCGGGGGCATCGTGCCCAGTATCATCTACTACGGCCTGTCGGTGATGAATCCTCAGATCTTCCTCTTCGCGGCCTTTATCATCTGCGCCCTGACCTCGCTGGCCACCGGCACCTCCTTCGGGACCGTCGGCACCGCCGGTGTCGCCATGATGGGCATAGGCCACAGCTTTGGCATTCCGCTGCCCCTGGTGGCCGGCGCCGTTATCTCGGGCGCCTATGTGGGCGACAAGATGTCACCGCTTTCCGACACTACGGTGATGACCGCCTCACTGTGCAAGGTCAACCTGGTGGATCATATCCGTTCCATGATGTGGGTCAGTGTGCCGGCTATCGCTATCGCGTCGGTGCTGTTCCTGATCGTCGGTTTCTTCTATATCAGCGGCGATGTGGATACGAGTCGTGCGACCATCGCCATGCAGGCACTGGAAACACACTTCATCATCAGCCCCTGGCTGCTGTTACCGGCCGCCATCGTTATCCTGCTGTTGACACGACGCTATCCCGCCATCCCGGTTATCACCTTCGGTGCTATGCTGGGGAGCATCTGCGCCTGGTGGGCCCAGGATATCAGCCCGATCGAAGCCATCCGGATCGCCTACGTCGGCAACGCCATGCAATCCGACGTCGAGTTCCTCAATACCTTGCTCAACCGGGGGGGCATCCAGTCCATGCTCGGGGTAGTCGCCCTCATCCTGTTCGCCCTGGGACTGGGTGGCCTGATGGAGAGGGTCGGCATTCTCAAGGCTATCAGCAACGGCTTCCTGCGCTGGGCCAACAACTCGGGCCGCCTGACGCTCTCGACCATGCTGGGCGGCTTCTTCGGGAACTTCTTCGGCGGTGCCGCCTATGTCTCGTTGATCACGGCCAGCACCATCACCGAAAAGAACTATGACGACCAGGGCGTGGACCGGCGCGTGCTGTCGCGCAACGCCGAGGCCGGTGGTACCATCACGACCCCGATGGTCCCCTGGACAGATGGCGGCGTCTTTATGGCCACTACGCTTGGGGTCTCGACGCTGACCTACCTGCCCTTCCTCTGGTATCACATGCTGGTGCTTGCGCTCGCCCTCTTCTACGGCTACGCCAATATCGCCATCTGGAGAACACCACCGACAGCTAAGGCTGACCAGGAATTGGCGAAAAGCCGCCATGCGAGTGCAACATAACAGCCTGTACTCGTACGGCTAGGCCTTAACCAGCGATACCGAGCGTCACTAACCCTTATATCAAGAAAATCCAACGCCTGAGTTTTGTTTTTTACGAAGCTCAGGCTCACCTTTTAAATCAAAAGACCGAAACAGAACACGCTGGCTCAGACGCGCATGGCGAGAAATTGAGCTCGAAAGGCCTCGATAAAATCCTTCGCCAGGCTCGAGAGGGGCTGCTCTCGGGGCGTCAGCAGATAAAACGTATCGCCCAGATCGGCCTCGAAGGGACGGATCGCTATGTTTTGGCCCTCGAATCCGCGAGCATTCAGGGGGTCAATGATCGCGATGCCAGCACCCTGCGCCACCAGGCGAGCCGCCTGCAAGGCCAGAGACACTTGCAGCTGTCGCTGTGGACGCACAGCTGCCGCCTCGATCAGCCGATCAAGGGCCTGTCGAGTCGGATCCCGCGGCTCATAGGAAATCAGTGGTTGGCCGTGTAGATCCTTGATACTCACTTTCGCCTGTGCCACCAGCGGATGATCCGCGGGCAACAGACAGACACTCTCGAGGCGAAACGCCTCACTCTCCACGCGTTCGTCGCCTCCACCCAGCATGGCAAAGCCAAGATCGGCGCGTTGGGTCACCACATCCTCCAGCACTTGCTCGGAACGGAAGGTAGCGAGTTCGGCCTGGGCCTCTCCGTGCTGTTTGGTGAAAGCCGCAAGCACATCTGGCAAGAAGGTCATGCCCAGTAGCGGCATGGCACTGATGCGTAGCCCGCCCATCTCACGCTCTCTGATGCGCCTGGCCGTGGTGCGCAACTCCTCCAGCCCGCTCCATACGCGAACCAGCTCGCGGTGAAAGAGTCGTGCCTCGGGGGTCGGCACCAAGCGTCCACGCCGCCTCTCAAACAGGGCGAAGCCGAGATCATGTTCGAGCTGCTTGAGCAGGCGAGTCACGCCGGGCTGCGCGATAAGCATGCGCTGGGCTGCTCCCGAGACGGTCCCGCAGTCCATTACCTGCTGGAAGGCCTGCAACTGACGATCGCTTAGTCGCGGTGAGTCCATAACATTACCATATGGGATGACCAAGTATTGATATTAGATCGTATGACCTGGCTGATCTATCGTCGAGACATATCGCAGTGACGGAGCGAAGCGGATGCCTCAAGACTTCCTTATCATCGGCGGCGGCGTGGTTGGAATGGCCGTGGCCTATGGGTTGGCTCGCCGTGGTCGAAGCGTCACCGTGCTCGATGGGCACGACGATTCACTGCGCGCCTCGCGGGGCAATGCCGGACTGGTCTGGGTGCAAGGCAAGGGGCTTGCCATGCCGCGCTATGCCGAACTGTCGCTGCACTCGAGCATGGCCTGGCCAGAGTTCGCGGAGGAGCTTACCGAACGCACCCGCATCGACCTCGAGTATGAGCATTGCGGCGGCGTGGATCTGTGTTTCGATGCCAAAGAGGCCCAGGCACGTCAGGCCGAATACAGGACACTGTATGCTGCCACCCCTTCGCTGACGGCCGTACGCTGGGAATATCTCGACCGAGAGGCGCTTCGCGAGCAACTTCCAGGTCTCGGCGAGAGGGTCCATGGCGGCACCTTTTCGCCCCACGACGGCCAGTGCAACCCCCTCTACCTACTGCGTGCTCTGTATGCCGCCTGCCTGACGCTGGGCGTCGACTATCACCCTGCCACGCCTGTCACTGGGATCGAGGCTTCCACTACTGGCTTCACCGCACATAGTCCGCAAGGCAGTTTCTCTGCCGAACGGGTGATCCTTGCCGCGGGGCTGGGGGCACGTACCCTGGCCCCCCCACTGGGGCTCTCCGGCCAGGTACACCCGGTTCGCGGCCAGGTGCTGGTCACCGAGCGCTTCCCTCCGAGCGGGCGGCTACCGACTCCCCAGCTTCGCCAGACCGCCAGCGGCGGCTACCTGATCGGCGATGTGCTGGAAGACGCCGGCTACGACACCGGAGTGACGCTGGAGACCATCCATCGCCTTGGCCAGAGGGCGGTGCAGATCTACCCCGAGCTGGCCCAGGCGCGACTGGTGCGTAGCTGGGGTGCGCTGCGGGTCATGACCCCGGACGGCAGCCCACTCTACGAGGCTTCCCGTAGCTGCCCAGGGGCCTACAACCTGAGCTGCCACAGTGGCATCACCCTGGCCGCCTTTCATGCTCGGGAGCTCGCCGAGGCCATCGATACCGATCGCCTGGCGACAATCCACGGTGACTTTTCTGGAGCCCGTTTCGATGTTCAAACGACTGGATAATGCCGCCCCCGCGGCGATGGTCACGATTTGGCTGGAGGGGCAACCCCATTCAGTGCCGGCCACCCTCAGCGCCGCCGCGGCGGTGCTGTGGCTCGTCGGCGCCACGGGATATCGCGACCATGCCGCCGGCGGCCACCGAGCGCCGCTGTGCATGATGGGGGTGTGCCATGACTGTCTCATCACGATCGACGGTCAACCCAACCGACAGGGCTGCCTGGTACCGGTGGCCGAGGGCATGCGCCTCGAGCGCCAACGGAGGCCGGCATGAGCGACGCGAGCACACATCACGCCGACGTGGCGATCATTGGCGCCGGTCCCGCCGGCATGGCCGCCGCCAGCCGCCTGGCCGAGGCCGGCCAGGTGCCGGTGGTCTTCGACCTGGCGCCCAGCCCCGGGGGCCAGATCTACCGTCAGCTCACCGCCCCCCAGTTGGGAGAAGACGTGATGGGCCGCGACTATTTGCGCGGCCGACGCCTGCTGGAGCGCTTCGAACGGGCTCGAATCGACTACCGGCCGGGCAGCCGGGTGTGGTGGGCCAAACGCGAGGGCCAAGGCACGACCCTTGGGGTGCTGGTGGACAGGCGCAGCGAGAGTTGGCAGGTAAGGCGACTGATCGTTGCTAGCGGCGCAATGGAGCGTGGCTGGCCATTTCCAGGCTGGCAGTTGCCCGGCGTCATGCAGGCCGGGGCCGGCCAGATTCTCCTCAAGCAGGGCGCCCTGATCCCTGACGTGCCGCCGGTACTGGCCGGGACCGGGCCCTTGCTCTATCTGCTGGCCTGGCAGTATCTGCGTGCCGGGTGTCCGCCTCGCCTGATCCTGGATGCGGCCCCACGCTCACGTTACGCGACCATGCTGCGTCGCCCCTTGAGCACCTGGCATGGCCGCCACTACCTGCTCAAGGGACTCGGCATGCTGACCACGCTGCGGCGTGCCGGCGTGAAAGTAGTGCACGGCATCGAAGGTCTCAGGGCCGAGGGAAATCCCCACCTGCAAGCGGTGCATTACCGACGAGCGGGCCGCTGGCAGAGCGTCGACGCCTCCATGCTGCTGACGCATTTCGGCGTGGTGCCGGAGCCCCAACTGAGCCGGGGCCTAGGCCTGCCCTTTGATTGGCATCCTAGCCAGCAGGCCTTTGTCCCCCATCGCGAAGAGGCCAGCCTGGCTGCCGCGCCCGGCATCTGGCTGACCGGCGACGGCGCCGGTATTGGCGGGGCACTCAACGCCGAGCGCGAGGGTCATCTCGCGGCCCTATCGATTCTCGCCGCCAAGGGCGAGCCGGTAGAGAACGAGCGCACACCACTTGTGCAGGCCCGACGTCGCGAGCTAAGTGCCCGAGCCTTGCTCGAGGCGCTGTTCCGAGTCCCCGATGGATGGCTCGCCGCCCAGCCCGAAACGACCCTGGTGTGTCGCTGCGAGGCCGTCTCCCTCGGTGAGCTCGACGCCGCCATGGCCCAGGGTGCCGCCGGTCCCGGCCAGCTCAAGGCCTTCACCCGCTGCGGCATGGGGCCTTGTCAGGGACGGCTATGCGGCGAGAGCGTCACCCGTCTGTTGGCGGGACACTCGGGCACCTCCATGAACGCGGCGGGCTACTACCAGGTTCGTCCGCCGCTGCACTCGATCACCCTGGGGGAGCTGGCGGACTCGGCCGCGCCGCCCGCTCCCTGATCCTGAGTCGGTCGTCATGACCGACCCGGGCATCGCCAGCAACCTGACTGTACGGCCATTTCTGCATCACACAACCACAAGAGGTGTCATCCCATGCGTGCTTCCCTGTTTTCTGGCCTGCTGATCGCCACGGCCCTGTCGACGTCTCCGGCAATAGCGGACGAGAGTCCGCTGCGTATCGGCGTGGACGTGCCCTATGTGCCCTATCAGTATCAGCAGCCCGACGGCACCATCACCGGGTTTGAAGTCGAACTGATCAATGCCGTTTGCACCGAGATGCAGCGCGAGTGTGAATGGATCAAGCAGGATTGGGACGGCATTATCCCCGGACTGCTCGCCCGCAAATACGACTTCATCGCCTCGGCGATGAACATCACCGAGGACCGCGCCCGTCAGGTCCAGTTCTCCGAGCCCTACTATCAGGTACCCTCGGTCTGGGTCGGCCGGTCGGACCAGGAGGTGGACGTCGAAGACACCCTCGCCGGCGTCACCATAGGGGTGCAGCAGGGAACCATCCAAGACCGCTACGTCACCCAGTTCCACCCCGAGGCCGATATACGCCGTTATAGCAACTCGGGCGGCGTGATCAGCGATATGCACTCCGGTCGCCTGGACCTGGTATTCACTGCCTTCCCGCTGGCCCAAGAGGCCCTCCTGGATGAAGACGCCTATTCTCGCCGGGGCCCGCTGATCACCGAGCCGGAATCGATCTATGGCCCTGGTGTCGGTGCTGCCTTCCGCACCCGTGATCAGGAACTGGTCGAGGAATTCAACGCGGCCATGGCCGAGGTCAAGGCCGACGGCACCTTCGAGCGACTGCAACAGCAATACTTTGGAGAATGATGCCGGAGTGTCTCGCCGGGGCGCTGCCCCGGCCCTCCTCGCCCCGATCGAAGCGTCTTCATAACCGGCACCCCGATCCCGCAGGAAACGACCTGAACCGTACCGGCTTTCTCGGAGACCCGTTGGCTTGAGTCAGGCCACCTTCTTGGCCTGACCCTGTTGCTCATAATACAGCGCTTCTCGCTCGGCCGGCGGCATGTTGCCGATCGGCTCCAGGAGTCGTCGATGGTTGAACCAGTCGACCCACTCCAGGGTGGCGAACTCAACGGCTTCCAGGTGCCGCCATGGCCCGCATCGGCGGATTACCTCCGTCTTGAACAATCCGATCACCGTCTCGGCCAGCGCGTTGTCATATGAGTCGCCGACACTCCCGACAGACGGGGCGATGCCGGCGTCCTCCAAGCGCTCGGTGTATCGAATCGAGACATATTGAACGCCCCTATCGCTATGGTGGATCAAGTCGCTGTCAGTTCCCTGAGGGCGTTCATGAAGCGCCTGCTCCAGCGCATCGAGCACCATGTCGGTGCGGGGAGAGCGTGAGACTCGCCAGCCGATGATCCGGCGGGCAAAGGCATCGATGACGAAGGCGACGTACACGAAACCCCGCCAAGTCGCGACATAGGTGAAATCCGACACCCACAGCGCATTAGGCTGAGCTGGCTGAAACTGCCGTCGCACCAGGTCCGCCGGAGAGGCCTTGTTGGGATCTGGCACGGTCGTACGGACCGGCTTGCCTCTCACCACGCCGCGCAACCCCATCCGGCGCATCAACCGCTCGACCGTGCACCGAGCTGCCGGGATGGTTTCGCGGTGTAGCTGCCGCCATACCTTGCGGATGCCGTAGACGCCGAAGTTCTCGTGCCAGACACGCTGGATCTCGGCACTCAGCCAGTGATCACGCTGAATACGAGGTGGCGCTCGGTCGGGCCGGATTTCACGGGCCTTGTGCTCGTAATACGTCGACGGGACGATCGGCAGGATACGGCAGATCGGCTCGACCCCGTACGACTCTCGGTGATCATCGATAAACTCGATCATCACTTGCCGCGGCGGTCGAGCTCCGCCTGGGCAAAATACGCGGAGGCCTTGCGCAGGATCTCGTTGGCCTGCTTCAGCTCGCGGTTCTCGCGCTCCAGGGCCTTGATTCGCTCGCGTTCAGTAGTGGTCGCGCCTTCCCGACGCCCTGCATCACGTTCGGCCTGACGGATCCAGCTACGCAGCGTCTCCGGTGTGCAGCCGATCTTGGGGGCAATGGCGCCGATAGCCGCCCATTGGGAGAGGTAGTCGGCCTCATGGTCGAAGACCATGCGGACGGCCCGCTGACGGACCTCAGGGGCATATCGTTTGGAAGTATTCATGGCTCCATCCTCTCAAGGTTTGGAGCCTCCGGGAATCCTGGTACGGTTCAGATTCTACCCGGCCGGTGGCGATCAGGCAGCTGCGGCGGGATTTGTGCAGCGTTTCCTAAGCTGGCTCTCCACACGGCTCGCCCTTACCAGCGGCAACGCCGGCCCATGAGCTACGATCAAGGTAGGCATATGGTGAAGCATGCCGAGATGACTCAGAATACCGTTACGACGCTCTACTTTGCTGGCCCGTATAGCCCTTGGCAGCGAGGCTCTGACGAGAAAACCCACGGGCTGTCGCGACAGTGCCTGCCGGGGGAACAAACCTAGCAGTCCTCGGCAGGAAGGACTTGACAAGACAACCGGTTAACTGCAGCTCGCGGAAGCGGAAGATACTGGAATGGCAAACGCCACTGCACGTTGACGCCATGATCCTCAAGAAATTCGTCGGTGGCCTGAGCACCCTTCGATAGCATTAAATTTGGAACTTATCCAGACCTAATCTGAGAACAGCCGTTAACAAGAGAATGCCATCAACATGCGCCTCCTCCCTCCACTCAAATCATTAAGAGTATTCGAAGAAGCTGGTAACCACTTGAGCTTCACCAAAGCAGCCGAAACGCTACACGTGACTCAGGGAGCCGTGAGCCAACAGATCAAGCTGTTGGAAGATTATCTGGGTACACCGTTGTTCGTTAGGACAAGCCGACGCCTTGAGTTGAGTGATGCAGGACGCCAGCTACTACCACAGCTGCATCAGGCTTTTAATCTCCTGGAGATGTCGATTGAAGGAGTGCGAGATCCTAACCAGCGCCAGAAGCTGAGTATTCTGGCCCCCCCCACCTTCTCGACTCGATGGCTGGTGCCTCGTCTAACCGATTTCAGAAAGCGTTTTCCCGAATTACAGCTCACGATCAACGATCATGAGGCGGAGGGGGTAAGCTATGACTGTTCCATCCGTTTTGGGCGCACCGCTCGGGCCCGCTACTTTAGTGAAATGTTGATGCTGGAGAAGCACGTTGCCGTCTGTGCACCTGAGTTGCTGCCTCCTTCGGGGAATCTGAATATTTCCGATCAGAATCTCTTGCATATCCTGCACCATGGTAAACGACTCCCCGTCTGGGACGACTGGGTTCGGGAAACGAACGCATCTATCGATCCGCGTCAAGGGACGGAGTTCAGTACGCTTGACCAAGTCATCAATGCGGCGGTCTCGGGCGCTGGGGTTGCCCTGATCGACCGTCGAATGATTAAGCGAGAGCTGGAAGCTCAAGCACTCATGATCTTCAGTGACGTGGAAGTACAAGGCCCTTATGGCTACTGGCTGGACATCTCCACGGATAAGCAGGGGCTTGCCAAAGTTGTTCACTTCGTTGAATGGCTTCGAGAAATTGTGAGATGAAGACCTACAGTCGCTAGTCGTTATTGGCCAGAAAAAGCCCTGTCTCAGACAGGGCTGAAAGACACTGTAATATAGGAATTAAGATTACTGGATGCTTTCACGGAGGCTGCTGGTGGAGAGATCGGATTCCTTGGTTCTTCCGATGCGAGGATCCTTTAGTTCTTCGGAGATGGATTTTACAAAGCCGGCGCACATGACTGCAATCATCCAGGCAAACGGAAAGCCAAGAATTATCAAGGTGGACTGAATTGCTGCCATCCCCCCGATCAGAAGAAGAAGAGAGGTGATGCCGGCCTCTACTAGCACCCAGAAAACCCTTTCATGGCCGGGGGCTTGATCCTCTTTTGGAGAAGTCAGGATGTTGACCACCATCGTCCCTGAGTCAGCTGTCGTGATAAAGAACACGAAAATACAGAAAAGAGCAATGTAGCTGAGAATCTTCCATTCTGAGAAGATATCAAAGAACTGGAACAAAGCTGTAGATGAATCGGCCATGACAGCCGCCTGAAGACTTTCAAGGCCACTATTATGAATCAAGTCGAGAGCCGTGTTTCCGAACACAGAAAGCCAGGCAAAGGAGAAACCGACAGGAATGACAAGCACTCCGAATACGAATTCTCGAATCGTGCGGCCTTTGGAAATACGAGCGATAAAGATCCCGGTCGGAGCAGCGAAGGCAATCCACCATGCCCAATAGAAGAGCGTCCAGCCTCGAAACCACTCCGGGTTGGTGAAAGAATAGGTTTCAAAGCTCAACGGAACCAGGCTAGATGCATAATCCCCAATATTCTCGACGGTGGCATTCAGGATGTATGCACTCTTTCCGAAAAGGAAGACGAAGACCATAAGGCCGATAGCCACGGCCATATTGATCAAGGAGAGCCGCTTGATGCCTTTCTTGAGGCCGAGAAGCAGCGAAGTGCAAGTGACACCGCTGATGCCCAGTACGAGTGCGATTTGCACAATTGTACTGTCGGGGATGTTGAAAAGATAGCTTAACCCCGAGTTGATTTGCATCACACCAAAGCCCAGAGGAGTGACGATTCCGACAATCGTTGCCAGGACCGCAAAGGTGTCGATCATGTCTCCGACGGGGCCATAGATACGTTCTTTGAAGATGGGGTAGAGAGCAGACCGCATTTCGATGGGAAGGCCCTTACGGTAAGCGGCATATGAGATAACAAGTGCAACTATCGCATAGATTGCCCAAGCACTGATTCCCCAATGAAAGAAAGTAATTTCCATCGCATTTCGAACTGCCGCATCGGTTTCTCCTCCACCGACCGGAGGTGATGTGTAATGCATGACAGGTTCGGCAACGCCGAAGAAAACAAGTCCGATGCCCATGCCTGTGCAAAACAGCATGGCCCCCCAGGCGAAGTGGCTGAATTCAGGCCGGTCGTGCTCCTTTCCCAAGCGAAGGTTGCCTGCCCGACTCAAGGCCGAATAAGCAAGGATTAGAACGAAGACAACGACAGCCGACATATAAAACCAGCTGAAGTTGATGGATATCCAGTTCTTTGCTGCCTCTAGGCTGCTAGTGCTTCCCTCTGGGTTTATGAACACAAAAGTTATGAACATCGACAATATTGCTATTGATAGCAGGCCCACTCTTCTCTTGTGGCTTTTGGAGCTAGCGTCTAAAGAAAACATCATACCACCTTTGTTTTGTAGTTTATGGAATTGAGTGGGGAACCCAGGAACCTCCCCACTCAATATTTTCTGGTTTGTTAGCTCAAAAGGTCCTCTTCAAAAGGGTAACTTGTCAGGTTTTCGTATCCATCCTCGGTAATTAGCACCTGATCCTCGAGCTTTACGCCTTCTTGTCCACCTACTTCGCCAACGTATGCTTCTACACAGAGAACCATGCCTGGCTCGATCACTCCGTCATACCCATGACACTCTTGATCTTCGGGGTACCGAATGGACGGATACTCGTCACACAGTCCGACACCATGCATCATGACGCCATACCGTTGATGACGGAATTCTTCAGGCAGCCTTATCCCTTTTTCGGTAACCTCACGAAAACTCATGCCTGGAGCCAGGATATCCATATTGTGATGAATATGTTCGTAGGCGACTCGATAAAGATGTTTCTGGGTCTTGGTGGGTGGTTGGCTGCCAATCATCCAGGTCCGGGAAATATCGGCGCACATTCCATATGGTCCAATCAAGTCGGTATCGAAGGCCAGCAATTCGCCCTCATTCACGATACGTGGACCACACTCCTGGAACCAAGGGTTGGTTCTAGGCCCAGAGGATAAAATACGGCATTCGATCCATTCTCCACCACGGCGAATGTTCTCTGCGTGCAATACCGACCAGATATCATTCTCTGTCACTCCGGGACGAGTGGCCTCCTGCATTGCCTTCATTGCGATCTCGGTGGAGGCGATTGAGCAACGCATCGCATTGATCTCATCTTCCCCTTTGATTGCTCTGGCTAATTCCATTACTTCCTGGCCATCGAACGTCGAGATACCGAGTTTGTCCAGCTCCCTGAGACCCGCGATCTCAATCTTGTCGACAGCTAACCTTTTGTTAGAACCCGAGTGATGGCGAAGAATGGACTGAATTTCGGAAGCGAAATGTTCAGCGTGTTCGTTAGTTCGATTTCCTGTCTCGAAATAGAAGAAGGATGCGCCACCCCTGACTTCCTTTACCAAGGGTAAGTGGGCAGACAAGTGATCGCAGTTGTGAAAGTCCCACAAAATAATATGGCCACTTGCCGAGACGAAGCAGGCACGAGCATGATTATGCGTGACCCACAACTGCATATTGGTGGAGTCAGTCGCATAGCGAATATTTAGTGGGTCGAAGAGTAGGACGCCAGCCAAATCACGCTTTTGCAATTCGCTTGTAATTCTTTGCAAGCGAAATTCGCGCATCCTGGCGAGGTTTGGGGTTGTCAGACCAAGCGATTCCCATTCATTAAAGGCCAAGTCAGTCGGCCCTATTTCGACTCTGTCGTTATCATTGGGGGAGCCGTCGGGTTTATATTGACCACCCCTTCTGCGGCTGGGATCAATTTTCCTATTGGATGACGAAACGGAAAAAGGATTTGCTTGTTGCATTTGTCAACTCCGCAGGAATGTAAGCGCGCCACCCTGAAGGTGGCGCTGGTAATGCTTCAGATGCCGCCCATCAACATGTACTTTATTTCGACATAGTCTTCGATCCCGTAACGGGACCCTTCTCTGCCAAGGCCGGACTCCTTGACGCCACCAAAGGGTGCCACTTCGGTAGAGATGATCCCTTCGTTGATGCCCAGGATACCGGCTTCCAGCTCTTCGGCGACTCGCCAGATTCGGCCGATATCGCGGGAATAGAAGTATGCCGACAGCCCATAATCGGTATCATTGGCCATGCTCAACACTTCCTCTTCGCTGCTGAACCGATAGCAGGCGGCCACAGGCCCGAAGGTCTCCTCGTCCGTGACCATCATCTCGGCGTTGGCATTACCGATCACCGTGGGTTGATAGAAGGTGCCGCCGAGCTCGCTTGGCTTGCCTCCTATGAGGATCTCACCTCCCTTCTCAACGGCATCGGCAACATGGGTCTCGACCTTGTCGAGGGCCATGGCATTAATCAGCGGACCCTGGCTCGCTCCCTCACGGAAACCTTCCGACACCTTGAGCTGCGAAACGGCTTGGACCAGTTTCCGTGTAAATTCTTCATACACGCTATCCTGAACATAGAAACGGTTCACGCAGACGCAGGTCTGGCCGGTGTTGCGGAACTTGGATGCCATCGCCCCCTGTACCGCGGCATCGATATCGGCATCATCGAAGACGATGAAAGGAGCGTTGCCCCCCAACTCCAGCGACAACTTCTTGACCGTATCGGCTGCTTGCCGCATGAGAAGCTTGCCGGTCCGGGTAGAGCCGGTGAAGGAAACCTTGCGAACCAGCTTGGACTCCATGATGGCGCCACCGATAGCAGGCGCATCGCCCGATACCACATTGAAGACGCCAGCAGGTACGCCAGCTTCCTCGGCCAGCACGGCGAGGGCCAGGGCAGAAAGCGGCGTTTCCTCGGAGGGCTTCAATACCATGCTGCAGCCGGCGGCAATTGCTGGGCCTGCCTTGCGGGTGATCATCGCCAAGGGGAAGTTCCAGGGCGTGATGGCACCAACCACGCCAATGGCTTCCTTCGTGACCACGATACGCGCATCGGCCTTATGACTCGGAACCACGTCACCATAGACGCGCTTGGCTTCCTCGGCGAACCACTCCAGGAAACCGGCGGCATAGGCGACTTCACCGAGCGCTTCCGTAAAAGGCTTGCCCTGCTCCGTGGTAAGAATCGTCGCCAGGTCATGCTGATGCTCCATCATGAGCTCTCCCCAGCGGCGCACGACCTTGCTGCGTTCCTTGGCCGTCTTGCGACGCCACGTCTTGAAGGCGACGTGGGCGACATCGATGGCGGACTGGGTCTCGGCTTTTCCGGCTCTGGCGACATCCGCGATGACGGATCCAGTGGCCGGGTTCGTGACCGTATAATGCTCACTCGCTTGTTGCCATTGACCGTTGATGTACAAGCCGGTCTGGAGCAGTGCAGTCTTCTTCAAGTTCATGATCTGTCTCTATGGCAGATGATTAGTCCAGGAAGGGCGCCTGAGCCGGCCGACATTCGCGAGGGATACGTCGACCGGCGGTATAGTCATTGATGACGTCGCAAGGGGTATAATTGCGCTCTAGCTCGTACACTTCCTCGTCGCTCAGCTGCATCTCCAGAGCCGCCAAGGCGCTGCCGAACTGCTCCTGGGTGTCGGCTCCCACCAGCATGCTGCTGACTTCCGGCTTTCTCAGCACCCAGGCCTGAGCCACTTGGGCCGGTGAGCACCCCCGTGCATCGGCAACCTTGGCCACCGAATGGGCAATTTCCTTGCAGATCTTGTCGCTGTACATGCCGGTGGTGAAGAAATCGGTCTGGTTGCGCGTCGAGGTCAAGTCATTGGTCAGGATGCCGCGAGCGAGGGGACTGAACACGGAGACCCCAATGCCTTGATCCATGCAGAAGGGGATCATCTCCCGCTCTTCCTCACGGTATGCACAGTTGAGCTGAAGCTGCATGTTGATGGGGCGAACCCAGCCATGCTTGTCGCAGACTTGCAAGATCTTGGCGAGCTGCCAGGTATACATCGTGGACACCCCAATGTATCGGGCCTTGCCGGAGCGCACGATGTCGTTCATCGCACACATCGTTTCTTCGACCGGCGTGCCAGTATCGAAGAAATGCAGCATGTAGATATCGACATAGTCCATCTGCAACCGGCGCAGCGAAGCATCGATACCTTCCATGATGTGCTTGCGCGAGTGGCCTTGACCATTGATGTCACCATTCATGGCATAGCCGACCTTGGTGGTGACCACTAACTCGTCGCGGCGAGCGACTCGGCGCAGGATATTCCCGACCACCTCCTCACCCGCACCGGTGGAATAGAAATCCGCCAGGTCGATGAAATTGACTCCGTTGTCGATAGCATGCCGGACGATAGGCTCGCTCTCCGTTTCATCGAAAATCCAGGGCTTCCATTCCTTAGAGCCCATGTTCATGGTACCGAGGCACAGCCGAGAGACGGATAATCCGGAATTGCCGAGCTTGACGTACTGCATTTTGTTATTCCTGAAGCAGATTATGTGAGCGGGCTATTGATCTTGAGGTATCGTTAATTCTTTACGCTGTAGAAGGGGTTGCTGATGCTACCGACAGCGAGCTCCAGATCTTGTTTGTTAGGCGTGCCCTGCAGTGCAGCCTTGATGGCATTGGTGCAGGCGCGATAGTTGTTCGCGTAAACGGCATCCAGATCATCGCACGCCGGGTTGACCCAGTTGGCTGTCAGGATACACCACTCCTCTGCAGCCTCTTCGGGCAGAGTGCCGTCCAGCAATGCCTCGGTCACGGCCTTGGCGATACCTGCCTGGGCTGCGCCCCAAGTGGCCTTTCCATGGAGCTCCCCTTCGATTTCCGCCTTATTGGTGAAGAGCGTGACCGGTTTTACGGGCACATTAGGTTGAGCAATCACCATGAAAGGACTGTGTCCCCGAGTAGGCGAGGTGATGCTGCCTGCCCACGCATTGCCCACCGGGCCATCCTTGGGACCGATGAGGATATTGATGTGCGCAGCATTGACCCCGGGCCCTTCGAAACCTTCGCCGATATACATATTCATGGCTTTCATCGCTAGCTCCTGATGGTTGGATTTATGATGACCTCATCACAGAGCCAACTGTGGCAGCACGATAGGCAGGCAGAAAAGCGAGATAATCTAATTTTTCTATTAGTTTATCTAATAATCGCCAACCGCGACATCAGCGTTCTCTCATAATCTTTAGAGAGACTGGATTTATTGAAAACGTGGCTGGTCACATCGGCGATGGATCGAGTTCCGAAGGAAAGGCGCAAAGAAGGGTCACTCGGAATTTGAGGCCACCCAAGCCTAGATATTGCGCTATACCTGCTCCACTTAAGCCATATCAAACAAGAGAATCTCCGAGGCCTCGACGCCGATCACGTCGATGGGCTCACCCGGCTGGAAGGCAGCCGCATCACCAGCCGAGAGCCGCTGGCCATTGACCTTAGCCTCTCCCCGCGCCACGTGCAGCCAGGCATGGCGGAGGGCCGGCACCTTCGCCTGCTCGCCGGCATCGAACAGCCCGGTATAGAGGTTGACGTCCTGGTTGACGCTGACCGAGCCGTCACGGCCTTCCGCGGAAACGACCAGGCGCCACTCTCCCTGCCGCTGTGCTGCCGGAAAGCGCTTCTGTTCGTAGCTGGGCGCGATGCCCTGTAGCTTCGGCTCAATCCAGATCTGCAGGAAGTGGAGTTCTTCGTCGGAGGAGTGATTGAACTCGCTGTGCAGGACACCGGTCTCCGCCGACATGCGCTGCACATCGCCAGGACGCATGACCGCCCCATGCCCCATGCTGTCCTTGTGGGCCATAGCGCCCGACAGGACATAGGAGATGATCTCCATATCCCGATGCGGGTGGGTGCCGAACCCTGCGCCCCCCTGGACACGGTCTTCGTTGATGACACGAAGCTTCCTGAACCCCATGTGCTCAGGGTCGAAGTAGTGAGCAAACGAGAAGGTGTGGCGGGAGCGCAGCCAGCCGTGATCGGCATGGCCACGTTCATTGGCGCGTCGCAGGATCATGTTGCCTCCTTTCCAGCGTGCGGGCTTCGCCTTGCCATGACACGACAAGGCACGCTCTCACGGGTGGATGAGAAAGTGAGTGTTCAGAAAAATCGGCAACGCCCATCACGGGACAGGGCCTTGCCGATTCGTTAGCTCAGCGTGTTATCGGGGCGTGATAACAGCTTCAGCCGTTGGTCTTGAGGCGGGCCGCGACCCTGGCCACGGTTTCGCCCTGGAAGCGGGCAATGGTCAGCTCGCGATCATCGGGCTGGCGAGAGCCATCGCCCGCGGCGATGGTGGATGCCCCGTAGGGCGTGCCATCGCCGACCTGCGAGATATCGAACAGCTCCGGGGTGGCATAGCCGATTGGCACGATGATCATTCCGTGATGGGCCAGAGTGGTCCAGGTCGAGGCAATGGTCATTTCCTCGCCCCCTCCGGTACCGGTGGAGGTAAAGACACTGGCCACCTTGCCCACCAGGCCGCCACTGGCCCACAAGCCACCGGTCTGGTCGAGGAAGGTGCGCATCTGGCCGGCCATGTTGCCGAAACGCGTGGGCGTGCCGAAGATGATCGCATCGTAGTCGGCCAGCGCCTTGGGAGAGGCCTCCGGGGCCGCCTGCTCGGACTTGCCGCCGGCGGCCTTAAGCGCGTCGGGATCCATGGTCTCCGGTACGCGCTTCACGGTCACCTCGACGCCTTCCACCTGACGTGCACCGTCGGCAATGCTGTTCGCCATCGTCTCGATGTAGCCGTACATGGAGTAATAAACAACCAGTACCTTGGTTATGGGCTGTACCTCTTGTGGGGTGTTGTGGGCTTTCGATCTCCCGAACCAACGCGCAACTGCCTCGATCAGTGATGTCATGAAGCGTCTCCGGAGAGTTCGGGGCTTAACGCAGCTTCCGTACCAAGTTTCGATCCAGTGAGGCTCGCCCCGCACCGCCAAGCACCAGTGACACCGAGATGGCCAGCAGGGAGAGAGCAAACTCATAGCCATTGTTGCTCATAAACAGGCCGTTGGCGGCATGGACGCTGAAGATTGCCACCAGCATGGTGACGGCCAGCACCAAGGCCGCCGGGCGTGTCAACAGACCGATCAGCAGGGCGAGGCCGCCGAAGAACTCAGCACTACCTGCCGCGAGGGCCATCAGGTAGCCGGGTTCCATGCCGATGGAGGCCATCCACTGCCCGGTCCCCTCCAGGCCGTAACCGCCAAACCAGCCGAAAAGCTTCTGGGCACCGTGCGCCATGAAGATAATGCCTGCCGGAATGCGCAAGGCGAGGGGGGCCAAACTGCTAGAGGTCGCGAGTGCGTGTTTAACCAGTGAAGTATTCATCTTGTCTCCTAGGAATTCCCCGTTCCGCACTGCCAGAACGATGACAGTCGATCTTGATCAGATTAATCAGCTCATTAATTTAAGGCTAAGAGTAGCTTCGGTTGGTGACGCCCATTCATTTAGTAGCGTTGCGAGCCAACTGAAGTCCGGCGCTGGTCAACTTCGCACTATTAACTTCACTGTCCCGGTACCTCGTATTCAGTCTTGCTCGGGATTCGGCCATGGCGGTGCTTTGGTCTGCATGCTCATAAGCGCTGGCAATATCCCTCACTGCTCCATCCCCAGAAATACTGTGGGTATCGGCTTGTTGGACAGCGGACAGTGGTTCGCTTAACTGCATGGCAAGAGCAGTGGCCTGACCGGCCTGTGCAGCCATGGGGATAGCAGCGATAAGAAGGGCTGCAAGTGTTGGCTTGATCGTCATGGTGTATCTCCTTGGTGTTGGCTAGAGAAGCTCATTGAGTGAATGAGTGCATACTAGACCTGCAGATAATCGAACAAAAGAGGCATATTTAGACGATTTCATTCTAAATTTTCGAATAATTGCAAGCCTTGGTCACTCTCGCGCCACTACCAAGAAGAGCAGTTTCTGATCTATGCCAGACGCGAGATCGCTGCCCCGGTAACTTGAGACAAGCTGGTCAGGCATGGTTGGTCAGTAGGTACTGCCCTGCACCAGACGCTTCTGCCCCGGAACGACCTCCATTGCAGCATGAGTACCAAAGGTAACTGCCAAGACAATGTCTGTACGGAGGTCTTGTTCCACAGCCTCAAGGTCGAGGCGCTCCATGGCGAGTGGTTCAAACCCCGAGACGCCATGCGGAGGCAAGTGTTCGAGGACATTGAGAGGGACGACAACTGGCAGCGCCGGCGCAGTGCGATTGGGATGATAGCCCAGAGGCCTGAATGATCGCTTCGCTCCGTATCCGTGACGGCTGGGCTACGACACCGCGACTCGACGAGGACCAGGCCAGTGGTTATGACGCCACCCTGAGCGAGTAGCGGGCTTCGGCCACGGGGAAGAGCGAACAATCGGCCTCAAGCCCTTATTGCCCTGCCTGCCCGGCAATGCCCCCTTCGCAAAGGGGGCCGGAGCCTTGTAGAACGACGGTTCCATCACGCCATGGCCTCGGCGACACGGGAGCGGTTCACTCGCCCCTGGAGCCACAGCACACTCAGCGCCAGCATCGCCAGTCCACTTCCGGCCAGCGGCGTCATCCCCAGCGCCTCCTCTGCGACCAGCGCACTCCCCACGGCGGAGCCGGCCGAGATGCCGATGTTGAACGACGAAATGTTGAGCGCCGAGGCGAAGGCCAACGCACGCGGCCGATGCTGCTCGGCCGTGGCCAGCATGCCGGACTGGAATGCCGGCGACACTCCGAAGGCCAAGGCACCCCACACTGCCAGCCAAACCGGCATCAGCCACCTCGCCTCTCCCCAGGCGTGGATGATCGCCAGGATCGCCGCCAGTCCGAGCAGCAGCCAGGCGGCCGTGCGCCGCCAGCCGATGGCGCCGACCAGTCGCCCGCCCATCAGGTTTCCGACCAGGGTCGCGCCACCGAAGACGACCAGCAGGCCACTGGCTGCCGCCGTGGAGAACCCTGTCTGCTCGGTCAACCAGGCGCTGATATAGGTAAACAGCGGGAAGGTCGCCCCGAAGCCCAGCGCCGTCAGCGCCATGGTCAACACGATGACCGGATGCCCGAGTGCAGACAGCTGCTCCCCCCAGCCGCCCGTCGGCTGAGCCGCCAGATGTGCAGGCAACCAACGCCACAGCGCGATGAGCGCGATGACTGCCAGTGCCAGAATCACCACGAAGGGCATCCGCCACCCCATGCCGTTCCCCAGCAGGCTGCCGACCGGCACGCCAACGACCATGGCCAGCGTCAGCCCCGAGAACATCAGCGCGATGGCACTGCCAGACTGCCCCTCCGGCGCCAGCCGACTGGCCACGGTCGCCCCCAACGCGAACAGGGCACCATGTGCCACGGCGGTGATTACGCGACCGAGCATCAGGCTGGTGAAGTCCTGGGCGATGACCGCCAGCAGGTTGCCGATCACGAAGAATGCCATCAGCCCCGTCAGCACCCGACGAGGCGGAAAGCGGGACAGCGTCAGCATGAGCAGCGGCGTACCGATCGCCAGGGCCAGCGCATAGCCACTCACCAGCGCGCCGGCACGATCCTGAGTGACACCCAGGTCGGTGGCGATGGAGGGCAGCACCCCGACCACGATGAACTCCGCCATGCCGATGGCAAAGGCGGCCACCGCCAATGCCAGGACGGCAAGATGCTGGCCGCGCATCATGCCGCCTCCCGGGCCATCAGGCGCGGCCCCAGTTGGGCCAGGGTCTCATCCAGTTCGACGGTCGCGCCGGCGACACCGACGGCTCCGACCACGCGCTGTTGTGCATCGCGCAGTACCACGCCACCCCCGAAGCTGATCAGGCCCCCGTTGGTATTCTCCAGGGTATAGACGGCCTCCCCCGGGGCGGCGATCTGGCCCAGCTGGGCACTGTCGGTCTGGAACAGCGACGCCGTACGCGCCTTCTTGATCGCGACATCGATACTGCCGGGAACCGCGCCATCCATGCGTTCGAAGGCGACCTGGAGGCCGCTGGCATCCACGATGGCCAGCGAGACGGCGAAACCCTCATCGGCGGCGGCCTGGCGGATACCGGCAATGATGTGGCGGGCATCGTCAAGGTGCATGTCATTCTCCTCAAGAATCCAGTCAAGATCAGCGCCGTCGGCGACGACGCGATGAGGAGCATGCCTACGACGAGCAGGCAGGCAAAGGGGGAAGAAGCGGATGCCGACCAAGATTCGACAATGTCGAACGGCGAGGAGGATAGGAGGGTCAGCGCGATAGAAGCTGCTTCGCCAACCGGCTCAGCTGCGCCTGCGTCCAGCGCGATGATGGCCCCGCCATGCCCAATGCCGCCACGCAGTCGCCCCGCTGCCGCAAGGGAATCGCCAGGCAACAAAGGCCCGCCTCGACGGCCTCGAGGTCCAGCGCGAAGCCCTGGGCGCTGACCTCCTGAAGCTGGGCCTCTTGCGCATCGCTCAAGGGACCATTGCGCCGTACCTGGCGCAGCAGGTCATCATCGTTGGCCAGGAAGACATGACCGATCGCCGAATGGCGTAACGATTCCCGACGACCTCGAGGGCTCTGGACGCGACGCGGCTGCCGACCCTCCACGGCCTCGAGATACAAGTACTCCTGGCTGCCGCAGGGGGTGGCCAGATAGACGGTCTCATCACTCAGCGCCGCGGCCTCGTCCAGCAGCTCGCGGTAGTGCTGGCGGAGCTGCTCTCGTTCCTTCGCCAACGGCTCGGCCAGCTCATCGAGTCGCAGGCCAAGCCAGTATCCCTCGGACAGGCGGCGGACGTAGCCCAATGCCACCAGGGTATCCAGCAGTCCGTGGACGGTGGTCTTGCTCAGGCCCACATCAGCGCTGAGACGCGCCAGTGACTGCGGACGATCCGCCCGACGTAACGCCTCGAGCAGCCGGAAGCTGCGAGACACGGACTGGATCATCTTCTGCATGGGTATGCCTCGTCGTGTCGGTGGGGCCGATTCATGGGGCCTCCTTGATGTCCCTGTGAAAACCTGGAGGCGTCAACGAAGCCCGAGGCGATCCGCCCACTGTCTACACCCCGTCACTCCTCCAGGACGTCCGCCGGCAAAGCCTCGCTCCACTCGCGCAGCTCATCGAGCACCCTGATAGCCGTTTCACCGAGCGGCGTAATGGCATATTCGACAATGACGGGCGAGGTGTCGCGCACGTGGCGGGAGATCAATCCCTTCGCCTCGAGAAAACGCAGTCGCTCGGTGATCATCTTCTTGCTGGCCCCTCCCACCATCCGGGCCAGGTCATTGAACCTTACCGGCCCGTCATTGATGTGCCACAGCAAGGACCCCGTCCACTTGCCACCGAGGATGCGCATGCCTTTCTCGATGGCGCACGGCTCCATGCAGGGCGAGGCTACCTGGCGCCGGCCTTTTTCATCTTCAGTCACAAACGCTTCCAATCGAACGCCTCCTATCTTGTTCCGCTCAAGGCCAACTCGGGTTCTGGGCCTGGAAGCCGCCAACCGGCTCCGACTGCGCCGCCTACCAGGAGCTCGCCATGCCCGAGCTGGGCCTTCACAGCTTTCCGAAGAACCAGGTTACTAAAAGTATACTAGTTGTCTTTGCATACCTCGTGCTTCATCTTAACGCCTGCAGTGCTTGCTGATCCACTACTTATTGCCATTCATGGCGGAGGATTTC
Source organism: Halomonas sp. NCCP-2165 (assembly GCF_023708045.1). NCBI lineage: Bacteria > Pseudomonadati > Pseudomonadota > Gammaproteobacteria > Oceanospirillales > Halomonadaceae > Halomonas > Halomonas sp. NCCP-2165. The sequence continues at coordinate 164,562 of NZ_BRCY01000001.1, read as the reverse complement.
ATGCGTAAGGTATTGATTATCAACGGACACCAGCCCTATCCGTTTGCCAAGGGCACACTGAATGACACTCTGGCTGAGCGTGCCCGCTCATGGCTGGCCGACCAAGGACACGAGGTACGTGTCAGCCGCATCTCCGAAGGTTACGACGTCGAGGAGGCGATCGCCGATCACCAGTGGGCCGACGTCGTGATCATGCAGTTCCCGATCAACTGGATGATGGTGCCCTGGTCCTTCAAGAAGTACATGGATGAGGTCTATACGGCCGGCATGGACGGGCGCTTCTGCGAGGGCGACGGGCGCACCGCCGAGAAGCCGAAAGAAAACTACGGTCTTGGCGGCACCCTCACCGGCACACAGTACATGCTCAGCGTCACGCTCAACGCCCCGGCCGAAGCTTTCAACGACCCCAACGAACCCTTCTTCGCCGGCAAGTCGCTGGATGACCTGGTCGCGCCCGTGCACCTGAACGCACGCTTCTTCGACATGAGCGCACTGCCGACCTTCGGTGCCTACGACGTGATGAAAAATCCCGATATCGACAGCGACCTCGCGCGCTTTGACGCACACCTCGAGCGCGTCTTCGGCTAATGCATCCGTCACATTCAGGAGATCACCTCATGGCAACGCCTCAATGGCCTGACGATGGGCGCCCGGTACCGCTGGCCGACCAGGCCTCCCCGGAGTTCTATCGCGAGCTCATCAACACCGGTGAAACACGGCTGGTTCACATGACCATGGCCCCCAGCGCCGCCGATGCGCCTCACCGCCATCCTGAAGAAATCGTCTACTTCCTGTCAGCCGGGCGCCTGCGTATCGCACTGGATAACGGCGAGGTGATGGAGCGGGACGTGGTGGCAGGAGACGTCATGCACAACGAAGCCTGGGCGCACCAGGTGACCAACGTCGGCGATACCCCCGTCGAGGCCATCATTTTCGAGCGCCTGGATCGCGACGACCTGGCGTAGCCCCCGACCTATCTCGAGGAGAGATACGATGAAAACCATTCTGATGACCGGGGCCGGCAGCGGCCTGGCGGAAGGTGCGGCACTGGCATTGGCCCGGCAAGGGCATCGCGTGATTGCCACGGTGGAAATCTGGCCCCAGGTGTCAGCCCTGAAAGAGAAGGCGCAGCAGCAGGGCGTTCGCCTGGAGGTCGAGAAACTCGACATTACCGATGCCCAGGATCGCGACAGCGTCTTTGCGCGCTACGGCGCCGAGGTCGATGTCGTGGTGGCCAACGCGGCGATCGGCGAGACCGGTCCCATCGCCGAGATTCCCGTAGCTCGCGTGCGCAAGGTCTTCGAGACGAACGTCTTCTCGACCCTCGAGTTCGTTCAGCCTTACGCCAAAGCATTCGCCAGCCGCGGCCAGGGCAAGATCGTGCTGGTATCGTCAATCGCCGGGTTCACCACCTTCCCCTACCTCGCGCCCTATGTCGCGTCCAAGCATGCCCTGGAGGGCATCGCCCAGCTCCTGCATGAAGAGCTGGCACCGCTGGGCGTGAAGGTGGCCACGATCAACCCGGGCCCCTTCCGCACCGGCTTCAACGACCGCATGTACGACACCCTCGACCAGTGGTACGACCCGAAGACGCACGTCACCCCCGAGGCGCCGATCCGTGAGACCCAGCAGCTGTTTGCCGGGGACGACCTGCAGCTCGACCCGTCATCCATGATCGATGAGATGGTGCGGCTGATCCCGCTGGACGAGCATGCGTTCCGCAATGTGCATCCCGCGCGATTCGAGGAGGATGTGAAGCGCTATCAGGAGAGCCTCTGGGACCGGCAGATGTGATCGCCCATTTCCTGCAGAAAGTGCTCGTCGGGCCCGGCGTCGGAGCGCAGTGGGCCCGGCTCAGGACGCCGCCACTCTCGTCACCCCCATGAGGACGCTCGCCATGTCACAGCCGGATATTCATCTGTACACCGCCGCCACCATGAACGGTTACAAGCCGGTCATCTTTCTCGAGGAAGCGGAGGTGCCCTACGAACTGACCTTCATCGACTTCGGCAAGAAGGAGCAGAAGGCGCCCAACTATCTCAAGCTAAACCCCAATGGGCGTATTCCCACCATCGTCGACCGGGGCAACGACGATTTCGCCGTGTTCGAGAGTGGCGCCATTCTCTGGTACCTGGCCGAGAAGTACGACCGTTTTCTCCCCAAGGAAGCGAAGGCCCGCAGCGAAACGCTGCAGTGGCTGATGTTCCAGATGGGCGGCATCGGCCCGATGATGGGCCAGGCCATGTACTTCCAGCGCATCGCCGCTCCCAATGGTCAGGAAGAACCCTTCTCCATCAAGCGCTACGTGGATGAATCCCGTCGCCTGCTGGAGGTCCTGGACACCCGCCTTCGGGGACGCGAGTGGCTGGCGGGGGATCAGTACACCATCGCCGACATGGCGACCTACCCCTGGGCACGCGCTCATGTCTGGGCAAAGGTGTCGATCGGCGGTCTCGACAACCTGAAGGCCTGGTTTGACCGCCTCGATGCGCGCCCCAAGATTCAGAAGGCCTTGACCATCCCGAAGGCACAGCCGGCCTTCTGGGGTGACGCCGATGATAGCGAGTTCCTCAGGGAAAACGCCGCTCGCTTCGCTACCGACGTCAGGAACTGAGAGCCCATCACGGCTGCACGAGAATGCCTGACCGTGAGCTCGAGCAGAATAGTCTTGGGTGCCTCACACTCCGAAATGTGAGGCTGCCAGCGCATCGCGCCCAGAATCTGACAGACGCTCAAGAAAAAGGCACCACCATCTCCTCAATGACGATGCCTGTTGGCGTGGCGAAGGCCCGACAAGCCGGGCGACAACCGGTCGCTAGACGGTTCTGGGTTCGCTCTTGAGCCCCTTGATGACTGCGAAGCAGGCCGCCAGCAGCACCAGCGCAAATGGCAGGCCGGTGGCGATCACAGCCGTCTGCAGGGCGCCCAGGCCGCCGCCCAGCAGCAGCGCGATGGCGATGGCCCCCTCGATCAGTGCCCAGAAGATGCGCTGCGGCTTGGGCGCATCCACCTTGCCGCCGGCGGTAAGGGAGTCGATCACCAGTGAGCCGGAGTCCGAGGAGGTAATGAAGAACACCATCACCAACACGATGCCGACGAAGGAGGTGATGCTGGCCAGCGGTAGCTGGCCCAGCATCACGAACAGCTGCAGTTCAAGGGCGGCGTCTTTGACATCCTGGAAACCATCGGTAACGACTTGGTCGATGGCGGTGCCGCCGAAGGCGGTCATCCACAGCACCGAGACTAGCGAGGGCACCAGCAGCACGGCGATCAGGAGCTCACGCACGGTGCGGCCACGGCTGACGCGGGCAATGAACATACCGACGAAGGGTGACGCGGAGATCCACCAGGCCCAGTAGAAAGCGGTCCAGCCCTGGCTGAAGTTGGCGTCTTCGCGGCCGAAGGGCATGGACAGCATCGGCAGGTTGACCAGGTAGGCGCCGAGGCTTTCAAAGAAGCCGGTCACGATCATGAAGGTCGGACCGACGACAATCACGAAAGCCAGCAGTAGGAAGGCCAGCACCATGTTGAGTTGGGAGAGGCGCTGCACGCCCTTATCCACGCCGGCCACCACCGACATCAGCGCGACCAGGGTGATGCCCAGGATCAGAAACACCATGGTGACGTTGTTGTCGGGAATGCCAAACAGGTATCCGAGCCCCGCCGACGCCTGGGAAGCGCCGAAGCCGAGCGAAGTCGCCAGGCCGAACAAGGTGGCGAAGACCGCCAGGATGTCGACCAGGTGACCTGGCCAGCCCCAGACGCGTTCCCCCAGGATCGGGTAGAAGATCGAGCGCATGGTCAGCGGTAGGCCCTTGTTGAACGAGAACAGGGCCAGCGACAGGGCGACGATGGCGTAGATCGCCCAGGGGTGGAGCCCCCAATGGAAGATGGTGGCGGCCATGCCCAGCGAGATGGCGCCCTCCTGGTCACCGGCGGCGGCGCCCAGCGGCGCCCAGTCGGTGCGCGAACCCTCCTCCAGGCTGGTACCGCCTAGGGCGGTCCCGAAATGCGTCAACGGCTCGGAGACGCCATAGAATATGAGGCCGATGCCCATTCCGGCGGCGAACAGCATGGAGAACCAGCCGGCGTAGCTGAACTCCGGCTTGGCCTTGGCCCCGCCGAGGCGCACCTTGCCTAACGGCGTGAAGATCAGCACCACCGCCACGAGCAGGATGATGTTGGTCGCCAGCAGGAAAAACCAGTCGAGATAGCCGGTCAGATAGCCGAAGATCGCATCTAAAATCGGCTCGATCTCCTCCTGAAGCGCCAGCGTGACGATCACGAAGAACAAGATCGTCAGCGCCGAGATGGAGAACACCTGGCCGTGCACGTCCAGATCGAGCCCGAAGCGCTTGAAAGCGACGTTATCCTGGCCGATCACGTAATCGGTGTTGATGAGGTTAGCCGGCCCCTGGGGCGAGGGAATTCCCTGCCCCGCCGTGGACGATTCGCTCGTATTCTCATTGTCGGTCATGGATAAACCCTTGCTTGACTGTTACTTACCGATCGCCATGGTAACGGGCATGTCCATTTCCATGGCGATCGGCACTAGCAACTCAGTACTCTACCCTACGTTGCCTTTGATAGTGGTTCAGCAGCTCAGCCCATAGCCATCGGCATTTCCTCCTCGCAGAGGCCTCCAGGGTGGTTTCCCTCTCCAGCACGCGCCCCGGCAGGTGCCGCAAACTCCCACGCCGCGGGCCTTGGGAATTGTCAGGTCGGCACTGAGTCGGCGACAGCGCCGACACTTGCCGCTGGGGTGGCCTTCGCCTGATAGTAGGCTAGTAGTCCCTGGGTTCTGGGGGGAAACGTCTGGCCTCGAATCCAGTCGCTGGCCTTCTCGGCGATGAAAGGAGCGAAAGGCCGGCTAGCGAAGGATATCGCGACTCATGCGTAGGCCCTCTTGCATCTTCTGTCGATCACTCTCGGTAGCGCGGTAATTGGGGTCGATCAGTGGCCGCCCCATGGACTCTCTCGGATCGAGTCCCACCGTTCCCCGGCTGGTCGGCCGCATCGACCCGACACCGAGCCGATAGCCATGGGTGGGCTGGTCAAGTCACCTGAGCCAAGTACCGGTGCTGTCTCGGTCATAGGCTGTTCGAGGAAGAGGGTGGTGGAGCGAGGTGCAGGGAGCCCGCCAGCGCGGCCTCGTCGTTTCGGAAGGCTCGCAGGGAGCTTACAGCAACGCCGTTCGCGTGCCCGTTCACCGGTTCTTTCTGACAAGCCTTCGCTCAAACAGCAGCCTATGCAGTCATGTCATACCACCGCTTCGAAGGTAACAGGCTGCAATCCTGCGGGAGGATGGCGCTGCCCGGCTTCCAACTGGAAGCCGGGCAGATGCTCGCAGTTTACCGCTTCGTGATAGCCACCTTGACGCATCTGCAGTGCAGATCAGCTCAACAGGCGGGCATCGAAGGGGTAGTCGGACAGCAGCTCCACCTGGCCGTCTTCCCGGATATAGAGCTGCTCCTCGAGCTTCACCCCTTCGCCCCCGGCCTCATGGCCGATGAAGCTCTCGACGCATAGAGTCATGCCCGGCTCGATGATGCCGTCGTATCCCTTATCCTCGATATCCTCGCGATGCACGATATAGGGATATTCGCCATTCATGCCGACGCCGTGTGCCAAGGCAAAGTACCGGCGCGCCTTGTAGGCGGGCGGGATCTGCCAAGCACGCTCGGCGTACTCCTTGAAGCTGACTCCCGGCTTGAGATTGGCCATATTGGTCTGAATCTGATCATAGGCCATGCGATACAGGTCTTTCTGTGCCTGGGTCGGCTCACCACGGCCACAGAGGAAAGTGCGCGAGAAGTCGGCATAGTAACCGTAGCGCCCGACCACATCGGTATCTAGCGCCACCAACTCCCCCGCCTGTATGCGACGGTCGGAACACTCCTGAAACCAAGGGTTGGTCCTGGGCCCCGAGTTCATCAGGCGCGTCTCTACAAAATCCGCATCGGTGGCGATGATATGCTGATGAAGTTTCGACCAAACTTCGTTCTCGGTAACGCCGGGCCGAATGGCCGCCTCCAACTGACGCACCCCCTCTTCGACCGCGCGCAGTGACGAACGAATCATCTTGATCTCGTTGGGCACCTTGTAGGCGCGTGCCTGTTCGAGCGGCTCCTGAGCATCCAGCACCCGGTAGCCGCGCTCCTTGAGAGCGAAGGCCGCCTGGGCGGTGGCGCTCTCCAACGCCACCTTGCCACCACCACCGCAACGCTGCTGGATCAGGTCGTCGATCTCGTCGGCCCAGGCCTCTGTCACCGCATGGGTATTGCGCTCATTGAAGTAGTACGAAATGGCCTTGGCCGGCCGAATCTCATCAATGGTCGGCAGATGAGAGGCCAGGTGTTCACAACCGGAAAACTCGAACAGCACCACCGGTCCTTCGGCCGGCACAAAAGCGTAACGCGCCGGGTTGCGGGAGCTGTAGACCTGCATGTTGCGAGAGCCGGTGGCATAGCGCACGTGCGCCGGATCGAACAGCACGGCGGCCGAGATGTCGCGGGCCTTGAGCTGCGCCCTCACGCGCCCCAGCCGATCGCGCAGGATCTGTGAAATCTCCTCGCGCGTCGGTTCGCAGTCCTCGGGGCGATGGGTGGGGGCAAGGATGCCCATTGCGTCCAGATCCATGTTCATCAGCGATGCTCCATAGCGATTCATTGGCGGAAAAGGATCAGTCAAGCAGGCCATCGACACGTTCAGCGCGATCCTGCTCGGCCTGGATGTGCAGTTCCGACACCCGGCCATACAGCTGACGCGTGCGCTCGAGCCGACCGACCACGCCCGGTGACTGGGAATAAGCAAAAATCGCTGTCAGCCTCGGGGTCGCGCCCTCGACGCGTGTCACTCGATGCAGGCTGAAGCGGCCCTTGAATAGCTGGAGATCCCCGGGTTGCAGGTCCAGTCGGCGCACGCCCTCTCGGTCCTCATCGCGGATCACCGCACCTACCCCGGCATAGTTTTCATCCTGAGGCGTCCGAATGTCCGGGCAGTACTCGAAGCTGCCGCCGGATTCAGGTGCCTGGGTCATCATGGTGACGATGAATTCGTTGGTGTCGTAGTGCCACGGCTGTTCCGTGCCTTCTGGTAGCACGTTGAGCACCAGCCCGGCGTAGGGATCGGCATATTCGTAGACCTGCTCCTCGCCGAGGCAGCGGGCCACCAGGGATTTCATACCCTGCGAGACGTACAGCCTTTGCATGATGCGATCGGCCGCAATCATGTCGCGGGTCACAAAGCCACTGGTCCGGGTCATGAACAGGCGGCGAGGATCCTGTTCAGGGAGTGTGGGATCGTCCGCAGTGAAGTAGGCATTGACTTCCCGGGTGTTGTAGAAGCTCTTCTCCGCCAGCTCCTGACACTCCTCGCGCATCTGCGCCAGGCGGTCTTCGCGCAAGAAGCCACGCAGCACGGCGCAGCCCTCACGATCCAGGTCGGCGCGCGCCTGCTCGATGGCCGACCTCAGGGCTGGATCATTGGGGCGGTCGAGAGGGTATCGCTCGCTATCGACCAGATCGGACAAGTCATGGCGCTCGGCATCGGCCAGTTGCATGGCAGTGACCATTGGGGCTCTCCTAAGTGACTTCAGATTCAGCTATCGTGAAGAAACCCTCAGCATCGATAAAACAATTTGTTCCGATGAATTCCATCGACATAAACGATCCCTCTGATCCTCCAGCCCTCGACACCGAGCTGCTCAGCGCCTTCGTGGCAGTGATCGAAAACGGAGGATTCACGGCAGCCGCCCGCCAACTGCACAAGACGCAGTCGACCATCAGTCAGCGCATCCGGACTCTGGAGCAGCGGGTGGGGACTCCGCTGCTGCATCGCACCAGCCGGCAGCTGAGCCTAACGCCGGACGGCGAGACCTTCCTGGTCTACGCACGCAGGCTGCTCCAGCTGCAACGCGAGGCCATCAGCGCGCTCGGCCATGGCGACAGGGAGGGGGTGATTCGTTTCGGCCTACCCGAAAATTACGCGGAAGCCTGGCTGCCACGGCTACTGGACCGCTTTGCCAAGCGCTATCCGCACATCCGCCCTCACATCCACTGCCGAATGTCTAGCGAACTGGTCGAGGTCCTGGAGGACGGCGAGCTCGATCTGGCGCTGACGGTACGGCACGCCAATCATGGCAACGGAGAAGTCCTGGGCACCGAGTCGCTGGTCTGGGCCGCGCATCGTGACTTCCGCCAAGACGCGAGAACGGCCCTCCCCCTCGCACTCTTCCCGGACCATTGCCCCTACCGTCAGCGTGCGCTGGAGAGCCTAACTCGCCAAGGGCGTCGCTGGTCGCTGCAATACACGAGTCAGAGCCCCACCGGGCTGCGCATGGCCGTCAACCAGCGCGACGCCGTGACCGTCACCGATCGACGTACGCTACCGGCCGACTGGCAGGTGCTAGACGAGTCCTCCGGACTTCCTCCGCTGCCGCCGGCCCATCTGGAACTACACCGGTCGCCCAGCTTCCAGCATCCCGCCGGAGACGTCCTAATCGCCTTGATCAGGGAGCTGCTTGCTACCGACCCCGCGCTCGACGATACCGGCTCGGAGCCTCCACCTTGATCTTTGGCAAGCTCACTTGGGCGATGTCGACTACGGCGCCGCCATTCGCCCCGATCTGCCGCGAGTGAGCGGCAGGGCTCGAGTCAGCCTGATTGCTGGTTAGCCCTGGACGATCGCGACAAACAGACCCGCATGGTCGAGCAAGTGACCAGCCGTTGGTCCAATGTCACGGTCCTAGCCTGCGCCGATGATCGCCATCACGTCGAACGCGAGACCTTTGAGAGTGCCCTGCGTCTGGGCGGGCAGCCCCTTACAGCGCTGGTAGAGCATCCCTTTGTTGCTCGCACGGCCGTCAAGCGTTTCCAGCGACACGCCCCTGGAGATTAAAGGTTCTTCGCAGATCAGCGTGAAACAGGCAGGGCGTGAGGCGGGAGCTGGATAGAGAAACGGCGGTGAATCCGAGTAAGCTGATATTCGCCAAAACGTCAGCCTACGGACACCGCCGTTGCCATGGATGCTACCCCGCTCAGCCTGTTCTGGAAAGGGTTCACTGTCGCCCACCACGAGTTCCTGGATCCTCAGACGCTACGGCTCCAACTGGAGCCCGATGACCGGACTCCGCCTGTTTGCAGCGGCTGCGACCACGTCTGCTTCCTAGATACCATCTCCCCTAACCGGCCACAAACATCCCATCAGGCGGTTTGTGGCCGGTTAGGGGAGATGGTATCTAGGCTCAAGGGCGAAGCGTATGAGGGTGACAGTGCCGTTTCTGAAGGAAATGCCGGCATCTGTCCCCGGCCCGCTGCCACAGATGGCTCAAGGGGGCTCAATGACGCGGTCCCCCATTACAAAAACGATTGGGGGACTGAGTGGGGGACTGGCCATGGTAAGAAAAAGAAAAAGCCGCTGAAATCAGCGGCTTAATCGATATTAGTGGCGGAGGGGGAGGGATTCGAACCCTCGAAGCCTTTCGACTTACACACTTTCCAGGCGTGCTCCTTCGACCACTCGGACACCCCTCCGCATTGTGGTTCTCGGGCTGGCGCGCGCGGCCTTTCGCTCAAGAACGGCGCGTATGTTATCGATATAAGTCTTCGATTGCAAGCCGTTTTTTGGAAAAACCCGCCGCGTGCGGTGAGACATCAGCCGGCGTCAGGGCAGCACGGCGTAGTCGCCGCGTGCCTCCAGGCAGAGGGTGTCGCCGCACCAGAGCCGCTGAACCAGGGCGAGGCGGCCGCGGCCCTTGGCGGCGAGGCGCTCGGCCAGTTGGGCCGGGCCATCGTGTCGCTCGGGACGACACTCCAGGCGGTAGTCGCCGCTGACCGGGGCCAGGAAGCGCTGGCCGGCCTCGGCCACCACCACGCCCTGGGCGCGCCCCTGGCGGCGCAGCCAGAGGGTAGTCCAGCACCAGCCCAGCAGGGTGGTCTGGGCGGTCAGGGCGCCGCCGAAGCCGGTGCCCTTGTCGTTCAGGTTGGGCGAAAGCGCCAGCTCCCAGACCAGGGCCTCGCTTTCCCAGTGCATGGCACGGATGCCCAGGTGCCGGACCAGGGGAATCGCCTCCCCCAGCCAGGCCAGGAAGGCGTCCAGATCCTCGTCCTGCCCCGCGGGGGGCAAGGGCAGGCGCGGGTGGGGGTGGCCCGGCAGGCGCATCTCAGCTCCAGCGCTCGACGAAGTCGGCGGGGTCGCGGCTGGGCAGCGGCTTGTGGCGGCCGGCCAGCTGGCCCAGGTAGATAAAGCCCACCAGCTCGTCCTCTTCACCGAGGCCGAGGCCCTTGTGCACGGTGGCGTCGAAGGCGTAGTGGCCGGTGCGCCACATGGCCCCCAGGCCCTGGGCATGGGCCGCCAGCAGGATGCCCTGGGCGGCGCAGCCGGCAGAGATCACCTGCTCCAGCTTGGGCACCTTGGGGATGTCCGGGCGCACCCTGGCGATCACCGCGATGATCATCGGCGCCCGCTTGGGCTTCTTGCGGGCGGCGTCCAGGGCGGCATCGCCGATATGCGGGTCGGAGCGATACTCCGCCTCGGCGAAGAGCTCACCGAGGCGGTCGAGCCCTTCGCCGGAGAATTCGATAAAGCGCCAGGGGGTGAGCTCCTTGTGGTCCGGCGCGCGCAGGGCGGCGCGGTAGATCACCTCGAGCTGTTCGGGGCTGGGGGGTGGGCCCACCAGCTTGCCCATGGAGCTACGCTCGTGCAGCAGGGAAATGGCATCCATCCGCTTCTGTCTCCAGATCCAATGCGAAAAGTTCTCGGCAGGCCTTGGCGGCCACTCTAGCACCGCCCGGGGCTTACTGTCGTGCCAGGCGTAGCGGCAGCGGCGGCGTCTCGCCGGGGGTGCCGCGCCAGGGGCTGATGTCCAGGCCGCCGCGACGCACGTAGCGCGCCATCACCAAGAGCCGCTCGGGCCGCGCCCGGGCCAGCAGGTCGGTGAAGATATGCTCCACGCAGTGTTCGTGGAAGTCCTGGTGCTGGCGGTAGGAGATCAGATAGCGCAAGAGCCCCTCCCGGTCGAGGCGGGGTCCCCGGTAGCGGATCAGCACGCTGCCCCAATCGGGCTGGCCGGTGACCGGGCAGTTGGACTTGAGCAGGTGGGAGTGGAGGGTCTCCTCGACGATCGTCTCCCCCACCACCAGGTGCTCGGCGCTGGGGGTGTAGTCGTCGACCTCGATATCCAGGTCGTCGAGGCAGTCGCCGGGCAGCCGCTGGGGGGCGAGGGCCGCGTCGTCCACGCCGAAGAGCTCCACCGACACCGGGGCGCCGGCGGCGGCGGCCAGGTCGGCCTCGAGGGTGGCGATCAGCGCCTCGCGGCTCTCGAGGCGGGTCTGGTTGAAGCTATTAAGGTAGAGCTTCCAGGACTTGGACTCGATCAGGTTCGGCGAGTCCGCCGGCAGCCGAAAGCGCGCCACAGCGACCATCGGCTTGCCGCGGGCATTGAGCCAGGAGAGCTCGAAGGCGTGCCATTCGTCCTCGCCGACGAAGGGCAGCGCCCCCTCGGTGATCCCCAGGGGCGCCCGATTGGCGGCCCGGGGAATGGGGTAGAGGAGCCCGGCGTCGTAGTGCTCCGGGTAGGCGGAGTCACGCCCCAGGGGGGCGTGCTCGAGAGTCTCGGGACGGTGACTGGTCATGAGCGAATACCTTTACCGCGCTCCAGCATCCACAGGGCGATGGCGAAGAGCACCAGAATGAAACAGAGGATGGCCGCCAGGGCCCAGCCTACCGGAATATCGGAGACGCCGAGGAAGCCGTAGCGGAACACATTGACCATATAGAGGATGGGGTTGAGCAGCGACACCCCCTGCCAGAAGCTCGGCAGCAGGGAAATGGAGTAGAAGACCCCACCCAGGTAGGTCAGCGGCGTCAGCACGAAGGTGGGCACGATGGAGATATCGTCGAACTTGTCCGCCAGCAGGGCATTGATAAAGCCACCGAGGGAGAACAGCGCCGCGGTCAGCACCACCACGCCGATGGTCAGCAGCGGGTGCGCCACGCTCAGCCGGGTAAAGAACAGCGAGACGATGGTGACGATCACCCCCACCCCCAGGCCCCGGGCCATGCCGCCCAGAACGAAGCCGGAGAGGATCACCCAGTTGGGCATGGGCGAGACCATCATCTCTTCGATGCTGCGCTGGAACTTATTGGAGAAGAAGCTCGAGGCCACGTTGGAGTAGCTGTTGGTGATCACCGACATCATGATCAGCCCCGGCACGATGAACTCCATATAGCCGAAACCGTCCATCTCGCCGATCCGCGAGCCGATCAGGCTGCCGAAGATGATGAAGTACATGGTCATGGTGATCGACGGCGGCAGCAGGGTCTGCGGCCAGATACGCGTGAAGCGCTTGATCTCCTTGACCAGCAGGGTCCAGAGGGCGATGGCGATCTGTTGCGAACTCATGCCTGGCCCTCCGCCTTGGCGGTGGCGCCATTGCCCTGCTCCACCATGGAGACGAACATCTCCTCCAGGCGATTGGCCCGGTTGCGCATGGAGACCACCTCGATGCCCCGCTCGTTGAGGGCGACGAAGACGTCATTGAGGCGCTGGCCACGATGCACCGCTACCGCCAGTTGGGCCGGCTCGCTGAGACTGACCTCGAAGCCCTCGACCACGGGGGCCTCCCCCAGGGGGTGGGCCAGGTCGAGCAGGAAGGTCTCGGTGTCGAGTTCGGCGAGCAGCTCGCGCACGCCGGTATTACGGACGATCTCGCCGTGGTTGATGATCGCCACGTTGCGGCACAGGCTCTCCGCCTCCTCCAGGTAGTGGGTGGTCAGGATGATGGTGGTGCCCTCCTCGCGGTTGATGCGGCGCATGTAGTCCCACATGCTGCGGCGCAGTTCGATATCCACCCCGGCGGTGGGCTCGTCGAGGATCAGCAGCCGCGGGCGGTGCATCAAAGCCCTGGCGATCATCAGGCGGCGCTTCATGCCCCCGGAGAGCATCCGGGCGCTGCCGTTGCGCTTGTCCCACAGGCCCAGGTCGCGGAGCAGCTCCTCGGCCCGGGGCAGCGCCTCGCGGCGCGGCATGCCGTAGTAGCCGGCCTGGGCCAGGACGATATCGATCACCTTCTCGAACTGGTTGAAGTTGAACTCCTGGGGCACCACGCCCAGGTGGTACTTGGCCCGGGCGAAGTCACGATCGATATCGGTGCCGAAGATCTCGACCTTGCCGTCGCTCTTCTGCACCAGGGAGCTGACCACCCCCAGGGTGGTGGACTTGCCGGCGCCATTGGGGCCCAGCAGGGCGAAGAAGTCGCCCTCGGCCACCTCCAGGTCGATCCCCTTGAGGGCCTGGAAGCCGTTGGCGTAGACCTTGGTCAGGCCGCGTATGGACAGGGCCGGTATGGACAGGGCCGAGTCGGCCATGAAGTCACCTCTGCGTCACTCATTAGGCTACAAATTATGTGGGCCAGCGCGGCAATTGCAATGCCGAGAGGGGAACTAGGGTGTGGGGCACGGAGCCCGGGCGAGGAAGGCGCCAACAGAGAAGAGAGACAAAAGCGAAAAAACCGCCTAGGCAGGTGCCTGGCAGTTCCTTTAGGTATCGATTGGAGCGGGAAACGAGATTCGATCGGACCGGCGTACCGGCTCGTGACCCGAGCCTTGGCTATACATACAAAAAAACCGCCGAAGCCTTACGCTTGGCAGTTCCTTTAGGTATCGACTGGAGCGGGAAACGAGATTCGAACTCGCGACCCTCGCCTTGGCAAGGCGATGCTCTACCACTGAGCTATTCCCGCTAATCATCGATATGTGCGAAGTGGCGTCCCATAGGGGGTTCGAACCCCTGTTACCGCCGTGAAAGGGCGGTGTCCTAGGCCACTAGACGAATGGGACGCAATAGCTTGTAAAAGCTGGAGCGGGAAACGAGATCGACCGGGCTGGCGTACCAGCTCGCGACCCTGTGCCGCCGCTTCATTACCAGACCGAAGCCTGGAGCGGGAAACGAGATTCGAACTCGCGACCCTCGCCTTGGCAAGGCGATGCTCTACCACTGAGCTATTCCCGCTGATTGCATGCTTCGCCTCGGATGGATCGAAGTGGCGTCCCATAGGGGGTTCGAACCCCTGTTACCGCCGTGAAAGGGCGGTGTCCTAGACCACTAGACGAATGGGACGCATAGCTTTTCAGCTGTTACCAGGCCGAAACCTGGAGCGGGAAACGAGATTCGAACTCGCGACCCTCGCCTTGGCAAGGCGATGCTCTACCACTGAGCTATTCCCGCTTTTCGATCATCCTGCCACGTCGAGGAGTGGCGTCCCATAGGGGGTTCGAACCCCTGTTACCGCCGTGAAAGGGCGGTGTCCTAGACCACTAGACGAATGGGACGCTGCTTGCCTCGTCGAGGTGGCGCGTATATTACTGAGCCACCGAGATGGTGTCAAGCCTATGGTTAAGCGCCAATTTTTGCTCTCGAGAAGCTACCCTATAGATGGGGCGATCGGCCGCCCCCGACCCTGCCGCCCCAGGGCGGCGACCGGCAGCAGCCAGAGAGGACGCCATGCGCAAGAAGATCGAGAAGAGTGACGCCGAATGGCGCAGCCAGCTCACCCCCGAGCAGTTCCATGTGACCCGCGAGAAGGGCACCGAGGCCCCCTTCAGCGGCGACTACCGGGTCAATGATGCCCAGGGCATCTACCACTGTGTCTGTTGTCATGCCCCCCTGTTCGAGAATGAGCACAAGTTCGATGCCGGCTGTGGTTGGCCGAGCTTCGACCGCCCCCTCGGCAAGTCATCGGTGGAGGAGCATGCGGACACTTCCCACGGCATGGTGCGCACCGAGGTGGTCTGTGCCCACTGCGATGCCCACCTGGGGCATGTCTTCGAGGACGGTCCCGCCGAGACCACCGGCCTGCGCTACTGCATCAACTCCCTAGCCATCAATTTCCACGAAGGCGAATAGTCTCCGCGAGCCCCGAGTTGAAGCAGCGCCGACGGCCGTTCATCTGCTAAGATGAACGGCCGTTTTTTCTGCCCAGGAGACACGCATCATGCTCGGCTGGTACCCGGGACACATGCACAAGGCACGCCGCCAGATCACCGAGGCCCTGCCCGAGATCGATGTGGTACTGGAAGTGCTCGATGCCCGCCTGCCCTACTCCAGCGCCAACCCCATGCTGGCCGAACTGACCCAGCACAAGCCGGTGCTCAAGCTGCTGTCCCGGGCCGACCTGGCCGATCCGGTGCGCACCCGGGAGTGGGTCGACTATTTCGATGGCCTGCCGGATACCCGCGCCCTGGCGGTGACCACCACCCAGGCCCGAGAGCTCAAGGGTATCCCCAAGCTGTGCCATGTCCTGGCCGGCCAGGTCCGCGCCGACCGCGATGTGCGGGTCATGGTGATGGGCATTCCCAATGTGGGGAAGTCGACCCTGATCAATGGCTTGGCGGGCCGCAAGATCGCCAAGACCGGTAACGAGCCGGCGGTCACCAAGCGCCAGCAGAAGGTACGCATCGACGGCCGGGTGGCGCTGATCGACACCCCGGGGGTGCTGTGGCCGAAGATCGAGGATCAGGCCAGCGCCTTCCGCCTGGCCGCCAGCGGCGCCATTCGCGATACCGCCATCGACTATGTGGAGGTGGCCATCGTCACCGCGGCGGAGCTGGCCAAGCGCTATCCCGAGGCCCTGACGAGCCGCTACAAGCTCAAGGCCCTGCCCGCCTATGCCGCCAACCCGGAGGCCGAGGCGGTGGATGCCGACGGTCCCCGTCGCCTCGACCTGCTGGCTTTGGCCGGTTTCGATGGCCACGCCATTCTCACCGAGATCGCCGCCAAGCGCGGGGGCCTGCGTCCCGGCGGCGAGGTGGACCTGCACCGCGGTGCCGAGGTGCTGCTGCATGAGCTGCGCGCCGGCAAGCTGGGGCACCTGACCCTGGAGACTCCGGCGGATATTCCCCCGGAGCCGGTCGCCGAGGACGAGACGCCGGACTCGCCGGCAGATTCCTAGATGACAACCCTCGGGGGCACCGCGCCCCCGACTGGACAGCGGATTCCCAACGCCCATGGACACCCCGATCAAGAAGTCACACAAGCTGCATAACGTCTGCTACGACATCCGCGGCCCGGTGCTCGACCATGCCAAGCGCCTGGAAGAGGAAGGCCAGCGGGTGCTCAAGCTGAATATCGGCAACCCCGCCCCCTTCGGCTTCGAGGCCCCGGAGGAGATCCTCCAGGACGTGATGCGCAACCTGCCCACCGCCCAGGGTTACTGCGACTCCAAGGGACTCTACTCGGCGCGCAAGGCGATCATGCAGGAATGCCAGCGCAAGCAGATTCCCCATGTCGGCATCGAGGACATCTATATCGGCAACGGGGTCTCCGAGCTGATCGTGATGGCCATGCAGGCGCTGCTCAACGACGGCGACGAGGTACTGATCCCGGCCCCCGACTATCCGCTGTGGACCGCCGCCGCCAACCTGGCCGGCGGTCGCGCCGTGCACTACCTGTGCGACGAGCAGGCGGACTGGGCCCCGGACCTGGAGGATATCCGCGCCAAGGTGACCGGCCATACCCGGGCCATCGTGATCATCAACCCCAATAACCCCACCGGCGCCGTCTACCCGCCGACGGTGGTCAAGGAGATCCTGGAGATCGCCCGGGAGCACGACCTGATCGTGTTCTCCGACGAGATCTACGACAAGATCCTCTACGACGGGGTGGAGCATGTCTCCACCGGCGCCCTGGCCGGCGACGACCAGCTGGTGGTGACCCTCAACGGCCTCTCCAAGAGCTACCGCTGCGCCGGCTTCCGCTCCGGCTGGATGACCCTCTCCGGCCAGGTGGCCATGCAGCGTGCCGCCGACTTTATCCAGGGCATCAATATGCTGGCGTCGATGCGTCTGTGCGCCAATGTGCCGGCCCAGCACGCCATCCAGACGGCGCTGGGCGGCTACCAGTCGATCAACGATCTGGTCCTGCCCGGCGGGCGCCTGCTGGCCCAGCGCGATATCACCGTGGAGAAGCTCAACGCCATCCCCGGGGTCAGCTGCGTCAAGCCCAAGGGGGCCCTCTACGCCTTCCCACGCCTGGACCCCGCGGTCTACCCCATCGCCGACGACGAGAAGCTGGTGCTGGACCTGCTACTGCAGGAGAAGATCCTGCTGGTGCAGGGCACCGCCTTCAACTGGCCGACGCCGGACCATGTGCGCATCGTCACCCTGCCCTGGGCCGACCAGCTGGGCGACGCCCTAGATCGCTTCGCGCGCTTTTTGGAGCGCTACCGCAAGGGGCTCTAACAAGGGGCTCTAACCAAGGGCCCTGATTCGGCGAGCTAACGGTTTGAAAGCGTGCTTGAAACCCGACGCCAAAGGCCGTATCTAATCGTCATGATTTTTCCGGGCGGCGGGGACCGCCGCCCTCTGAGGTTGCCACTCCTACGGAGATTTCCCCGATGATGAGAATCCTGCTCTTCCTGGGCACCAACCTGGCGGTGATCGTCGTCGCCAGCATTACCCTGCGGCTGCTGGGCGTCGAGCCCTACCTCAATGCCCAGGGCATCAACTTCAACAGCCTGCTGATCTTCTGCTTTATCTTCGGCATGGCCGGCTCCCTGGTGTCGCTGTTTATCTCCAAGTGGATGGCCAAGCGCGGCACCGGCACCGTGATCATCGAGACGCCCTCCAACGCCACCGAGAAATGGCTGCTGGATACCGTCGAGGAGCTCTCCCGGGAGGCCGGCATCAAGACCCCGGAGGTGGGCATCTTCCCCGCCCAGCAGTCCAACGCCTTCGCCACCGGCTGGAACAAGAACGACGCCCTGGTGGCGGTCTCCGCCGGCCTGCTCAACCGCATGCGTCCCGAAGAAGTGCGCGCGGTGCTGGCCCACGAGATCGGCCACGTGGCCAACGGCGACATGGTCACCCTGGCGCTGATCCAGGGGGTGGTGAACACCTTCGTGATGTTCTTCGCCCGGGTCGTCGCCCACCTGGTGGATCAGTTCCTGAAGAGCCGCACCGATGGCGAAGGGCTCGGCTTCATGGGCTACTTCGCGGTGGTGATCGTCGCCGAGATCGTCTTCGGCATCATCGCCTCGGCGGTGGTGGCCTGGTTCTCGCGTTTCCGGGAGTACCGCGCCGACGCGGCGGGGGCCCGGCTGGCCGGCTCCGGGGCCATGATCAACGCCCTGGCCCGCCTCAAGGCCGAGACCGAGCTACCCGATCAGATGCCGGACACCCTGACCGCCTTCGCCATCACCACCGGTCGGACCCGCAAGATCATGGAGCGACTCTTCGCCAGCCACCCGCCGCTGGATGATCGTATCCGCGCGCTCAAGGAAGCCGCCTATCGGCAGTAGCTACCAACCGGGGCGGATCCCTGGCTATCGCCACCCGCCCCTTTCCACAAGCCCGATCGTATCCGCATGATCGTATCCGCGCGCTCAAGGAAGCCGCCTATCGGCAGTAGCTACCAACCGGGGCGGATCCCTGGCTATCGCCACCCGCCCCTTTCCACAAGCCCGATCGTATCCGCGCGCTAAAGGAAGCCGCCTATCGGCAGTAAGGCGTCCATCGACTCAACAACGCATCGGGCCCGCCATTGGCGGGCCCGATGCGTTTAGCGGCGCTCGACGCGAAAGCCGGCGCCGTCGAGCCAGGGGGCCAGGTCGGCGGCACCCTTTCGAAGCTCGACCGTCAGGGTGGCGAACTCGCGACGCAAGGGATAAGCGGCCCGGTAGCCATCGAAGCCACGGGCCATGCCACGCTCGCGGGCGAAGCGCGCCAGCCCCAGGGCATCGCGCCGCGGATCATAGCAGGCACGGATGCAGAGCCGCAGGGCGTCCCAGGGGCTCAGGCCGGCGTCCAGGGTCAGACGCGGCAGGGCCGGCACGGGTAGCAGCTCGCTCAGCTCCCGACGCACCGGCAGGCCGAAGTGATGCATGGCGGCGCCATAGACCTGGTGGGTGCCACGCAGCTTGCCATCCAGGCTGTAGCCCGCCACATGGGGGGTGGCCAGGTCGGCCGCCCGCCACAGGGCTTCGTCGATGGCGGGCTCGTTTTCCCAGACATCCAGCAGGGTGGTCAGGTCGCCCCGGGCGGCCAGCCGCGCCTTCAGGGCCGCGCCATCCAGGCAGTCGCCCCGCCCGGCATTTAGCAGCCAGGTGCCCGGGCGCAGGGCCGCCAGGCGCCGCGCATCGAGCAAATGGTGGGTGGCATGGGGCCCGCCCCGTACCAGGGGAGTATGCAGGCAGAGCACGTCGCACTGCTCGATCAGGGTCTCCAGGTCGTGAAAGCCCTCGCCACCCTCCGCCTCGGCCCGGGGCGGGTCGCAGCACAGCGTCTCGATGCCCAGGGCCGTCAGTCGCGCGGCCAGGCGCTCCCCCACCTGGCCGACCCCGACGATCCCCACCCGGCGCGACTCGAGTTCCTGGCCTTCCCGCTCCGCCGCCCAGGTCAGGGCCGCCAGCACATAGTCCACCACCGCCTCGGCGTTGCAGCCCGGAGCGCTGCTGAAGCCGATACCACGCTCGGCCAACGCCTGGCGGTCGATATGGTCGGTGCCGATGGTGCAGGTGCCCACGAAGCGCAGCCGCGGCGCCTGATCCAGCAAGGCCCGGTCGACCCGGGTAATGGAACGAGTGATCAAGACCTCGGCCTCGGCCAGCGCCTCGGGGGGAAGCTGGCGACCGGGCAGGCGCCGGACCTCGCCCAGCTCGCCGAAGCAGGCCTCGGCGGCGGGGATGTTGGTGTCCACGATGATCCGTCGGGGGGCGGGCATGCATCACTCCTGGAGATGGCTTGTTCATGGGAGGCAGGTCGCTACAATAACAGCTTCGCCCCGCCGGGGCCCCTTGCCGCCATCAGGAGTCGCCGTGATCGTCCGCTGGGAAAGTGACCATGACTATGTGCTGATCCATATCCACCAGGACATGTTCGGTGACTGGATCTTCAGCCGCGCCTGGGGGCAGATCGGCACCCAGTTCGGCGGCCTCAAGCACCAGTTGGCCGAGGATCACAACCAGGCAATGATGTGGCTCGACGACGAGGCCACCATCCAGCGCTCCCGGGGCCTGCACAAGGTCCTCGAAGTACAGGCCGACTCCCCCGAGGGCCAGGACGCCGTGCGCCAGCTCTCGCTGCTGGATAACGCCTGAAGACGTGGTCGGGTAAGCGAGCGCCAGCGAACGCACCCGACGAGCGAACGCATCTGGCACCGCCTGTCGGATGCCCTCGCCTACGGCTCGTTTATCCGACCTACCGTAGCCCGGCCAAGGTAGCGGCGCCCGTGGCGAACCTGCACCTTCGCAGGCTCGGCCGATGGGGCCGGCGCCTGCAACTGGCGCCAGGCATCCGAGTCGAGCCAACCCCGGGCGGCCAGCCAGGCCGCCAGCCGCGGCGCCTCGAAGCCGCGATCCAGCGCCTCGCCCTCCTCCGCCTCCAGCACCGGGATCCTCACCCCATAGCGCGCCACCAGGGCGTCATCCTCGCTGATCTCGACCCGCTCTAGGGCGTACTCCACCGAGCAGAGCCTCGCCAGCAGTGCCTCGAGCGCCTCGCAGAGATGACAGCCCAGGGTGGTATAGAGCCGAAGCTGGATCATGCGCCCTCCCCCCGGGCCCCTTCCCCGCGATGGCGAATCAGGAAGACGTGGTGCAGGTCGGGGGTTCTCGTGCCGAATAAAGAGTGGATCGAAGGTCTCATGCCGTTGCTTTTCCCCGGTGGCGAATCAGAAAGACATGGTGCAGGTCGGGGTTACGTGTGAAATCCGGATCGAAGGTCTTCGCCGAGATGTCCTCCACCCGATACTGCTCCGCCAGGTCGGCATCCAGCGCGAAGCGCCGCTGATTGTTGGAGAAGACCAGGGTACCACCCTCGGCCAGGCGCGCCATGGCCAGGCGAATCAGCCGCCCGTGGTCGCGCTGGATATCCAGGGTCGCCTCCATCTTCTTGGAGTTGGAGAAGGTCGGCGGATCCATGAAGATCAGGTCGAACTCCGCCTTGGCGGTCTCCAGCCAGCGCAGGCAGTCGTCGCGGACTACCCGATGATGGGCCGGGTCGAGGCCATTGAGGGTGAAGTTGTCTCGGGCCCAGCTCAGGTAGGTATTGGAGAGGTCGACGCTGATGGTGTCGCTGGCGCCCCCTGCCTTTTCGGTGCCCAGCGCCGCCTGCACGGTGGCGGTGGCGGTGTAGCAGAAGAGGTTGAGGAAGCGCTTGCCGGCGGCCATCTCGGCGAGTCGCCGCCGTACCGGGCGGTGGTCGAGGAAGAGCCCGGTATCCAGGTAGTCGCGCAGGTTGACCCAGAGCCGCGCCCGTCCCTCGCGCACCTCGAAGCGCTCGCCATGGCTGCCCTGCTTCTGGTACTGGGCGCGGCCGCTCTGACGCTCGCGACGCTTGATCACCACTCGGCTGGGGGATACCTCCAGTACCTCGGGGATCACCCCCAGGGCATCGAAGAGGCGCTTCTGGGCCTGGGCCGCATCCACCGACCTGGGCGGCGCATACTCCTGCACATGCACCCAGTCACCGTAGACATCGATGGCCAGGGCGAACTCCGGCATATCGGCATCATAGAGTCGATAGCAGGACTCGCCGGACTGCTTGAGCCACTTCTTGAGGCGCTTGCGGTTCTTGTGCAGCCGGTTGGCGAACATCTGCGCATTCTCGGAACGCACCGGCGCCTCGGGCCTGGCGTCGCTGCCCGCCTCGCCGCTCGCCTCGGGAATGGCGATCAGCAGCAGGCGCGCCTCCAGGGGCCCATTGCGGAAGGCGTAGTGCTTGTGGGCACGCATCCCCAGGCGGTGGCCCAGGTCGGGATTGCCGGTGAACAGCGCCAGACTCCAGCCGGGGAAGGCCTCACGCAGCCGCTCGCCCAACTGACGATAGAGGGTCACCAGCTCCGGCAGCTCGCCGATGCGCTCGCCATAGGGCGGGTTGGTGATCACCAGCCCCCTGGCCTCGGGACTCAGGCTCTCGGGGCGCGTCAGCTCGGCCACCGAGGCACCCTGGAAGTGGATCAGCGCCGGGATGCCGGCACGCATGGCATTGGCCCTGGCGGCGGAGATGGCCTGGGGACTCTGGTCGCTGCCGAACAGCCGCGCCTTGCAGCGCTTGCGGCCCAGGCTGGCCCGGGCCTCGGCCTCCCGCCTGAGCTCCCGCCACAGCTCGCGATCATGACCCGCCCAGGCCTCCAGGCCGAAGCGCGCCCGATTGAGGTTGGGGGCGATATCCGCTGCCATCAGCGCCGCCTCGATCACCAGGGTGCCGGAGCCACAGAGCGGGTCCACCAGGGCCTCGCCGGCCTTGGCCCGGGCCGGCCAGTCGGCACGCATCAGCAGGGCCGCGGCCAGGTTCTCCTTGAGGGGCGCATGCCCCAGCTCGCGGCGGTAGCCGCGCCGGTGCAGACTCTCGCCGCTGAAATCGATACCCAGGGTCAGGCGCCCCCGGTGCAGGTGAGCATAGAGGCGTAGGTCCGGGTCCCGGGGCTCGACCGTCGGCCGTTCGCGACCGGCCCGGGCCATGGCGGTGACCACCCCATCCTTGACGGTCTGGGCGCCGAAGCGGGTATGGCGGATCGTCGCCGACTGGCCATGGAAGTCCACCGCCAGGCTGCGCCCCGGCACCAGGTGTTCCGCCCAGGCCACCCGGGCCGCGGCGTCCGCCAGTTGCTCCGGGCTCTCGATGCCCTCCTCCCGGGCCAGGCAGAGGATGATGCGGTTGGCCAGGCGCGACCAGAGGCAGGCTCGATAGGCCACCGCCAGCTCGCCACGAAAATGCACGCCGGCCACCGTGGTCTTCTCCACCTGGGCTCCCAGAGCCGTCAGCTCCTCGCCCAACTGGGTCTCGAGCCCGCGGGGGCAGGCGGCAAAAAAGGCTGGAAGATTCGTCACTTGCATCTCACTCATGGTGTGCTGTGGAGATTCGCTAGGGCGGTTGGCGAGGCGCTTGGCCTCGGGGCCCGGGCGCCGGGGACGGGCGTCATATTCCCGTCATCCCGTTTTGCTATGGCTCTTATGCCAAAATACCGGTCGACAACCGGTCTCGTCATGGTCTAAATGTATAAGCGTAGCTACGAAATAACGCATGCGTTGCTTGCCGCAGATGCTGGATAACTACGGTCGAGCGAATGAATCGCTCAGGGCCGAACAGGAGTCTCGTGTACTGCAAACGTCACAAAGTCTAAGGTTCTGAAGAGGCCATCCGATGAAACGACAGAAACGTGATCGCTTCCAGCGTGCTTATGTTCATGGCTACAAGGCGGGACTCAGTGGTCGTTCCAGAGATGAGTGTCCCAGCCAAGATGTGGATCTTCGAGAATACTGGATGAGCGGTTGGCGTGAAGGTCGTGGGGACCAGTGGGCTGGCATGACGGGAGTCGCCGGCATCCATAAAAACCCCATGGTAATGTGACGTCTTTTCTAGACACTATCTGACACTACCCATTCCCAAGGCCCGCACTCGCGGGCCTTTCTATTGCTCGCCCTTGTTGCCGCCGTCCTTGTTGCCGCCGCCCTTGTTGCCACCGCCCTTGTTGCCACCGCCCTTGTTGCCGCCGCCCTTGTTGCCGCCGCCCTTGTTGCCGCCGCCCTTGTTTCCGCCCTAGCCTCGCCCTTTGAGGGCCCGGGCGCACTCCCCCACCAGCTCGGGGCCTCGATAGATAAAGCCCGAGTAGAGCTGCACCAGGTCGGCGCCCGCCTCGCGCTTGGCGAGTGCCGCCTCGCCGCTATCGATGCCGCCGACGCCAATGATCGGCATCTCCGGAAGGCGACGGCGCAGCTCGTGAATCACCGTGTTCGAGGCCTCGAAGACCGGTCGCCCGGAGAGCCCACCCTGCTCGTCCCCGTGCGCCAGCCCCGCCACCGCCTCCCGGGCGATGGTGGTATTGGTGGCGATCACCGCATCGATGGCGTTATCGGCCAGGGCCTTGGCCACCAGGCCCACCTCGTCGACGCTCATGTCCGGGGCGATCTTCACCGCCAGCGGCACGCGACGGCCACTCGCCTCGTCCAGGCGCCGCCCCTCCTCGCGCAGGGCGCCCAGCAGGGCATCCAACTGTTCGCCGAACTGCAGGTTGCGCAGCCCCGGCGTATTGGGCGAGGAGATATTGACGGTGATGTAGTGGGCATGGGCATGCACCTTGCCCAGGCAGGTCAGGTAGTCGTCCACCGCCTTCTCCACCGGGGTGGTGAGGTTCTTGCCGATATTGATGCCGATCACCCCGTCATAGCGGCTCGCCTTGACCCGCGCCACCAGGTGGTCGACACCGGCGTTGTTGAACCCCATGCGATTGATGATGGCGCCGGCCTCGGGCAGGCGGAAGAGTCGCGGCCGGGGATTGCCGTCCTGGGGCCTGGGGGTCACGGTGCCCACCTCGACGAAGCCGAAGCCCAGGGCGCCCAGGGCATCGAGATGATCGGCATTCTTGTCGAGGCCCGCGGCCAGCCCCACCCGATTGGGAAAACGCAGCCCCATCAGCTCCACCGGATCATCCACCCGCGCCCCGCCGAGGCGCCGGGCCAGTCCCATAGCATTGGCCAGATCGAGCCCCTTGAGGGCCAGGCCATGGGCGGTTTCCGGGTCGAGACGAAAGAGCAGCGAGCGGGCCAGGGCGTACATGGGAATCCTCGGGTGGATGAGCGGCGCCGCATTATAGCTCAAGGGACCCGGAAACGACGAACCCCGCCAGGAGGCGGGGTTCGTCAGGGTGGCGAGAGATGACCGTCAGTCGTGGCGACTCTCGGCCAGGTCGACCAGCTCGCGGATGGCCACGGCGAACAGCGGGAAGCTCACCTGGCTGCCGGAGCGCACCTCGCCGAGCAGGCCACACCAGCGACGATAGAGGCTATCGTGGCGCTGTACCCACTGCTCGACCCGGGCTTCCATCTCCCGCGGCGCATCCTCGAGCTGCAGCACCGCCACGGTGAGGGCCAGCTGCTGACGATCCAGGTCGTCGCGGAAGGTCTCCCGGGCCTGGGCCTGCCAGCCGTCGCGGACCTCCAGGGCATTGATCTGCTCGATCATCCACGGCAGCTCGAGACGGTGACCCACCTCGTAGTAGGCCTCGGCGACCCGCTGGATCTTCTCGCCGGAGAGCTTGGCCGCCTCGATGATGCCGAGACCGGCGTAGAGGCTGTTGGCCGCCGCCACGGCACTGGCCAGGGCCTCGGGCACGCCGGCCGCCACCAGCTCGTCGCGGCGTGCCTGCCAGGCGGCCAGCTCGTCGCCGCGCAGGCGCTTGCCGAGGCTCTCCTGGAGCTGGGCCAGGCGCGGTGCGAAGTGGGCGATGCTGTCCTTGGTGGTCATGCCGCTGCGCTGACGCAGGAACCAGCGGGTGGCGCGACGCAGCAGACGCATCAGGTCGATCATCATGGCGTACTGGACGCGGCTCGGCACCTGGTTGTCCAGGGCCTCCACCTGCTCCCAGAGGCCGCTCAGATTGAAGCTGTCCCGGGCGATGATATAGGCGCGGGCGATATCGGCGCGCTTGGCCCCGGTGGTATCCATCAACCGGCGCACGAAGACGATGCCCATATGATCCACCAGGTCGTTGGCGATCTGGGTGGCGACGATCTCGCGCTTCAGCTTGTGCTCGTACATGGTCTCCTTGAAGCGTTCCACCAGCACCGTCGGGAAGATCCGCTCCAGGTGTTGCTGGATATAGGGATCATCCGGCACCTCGGAATCGATCAGGTCCCCCTTGAGCACCATCTTGGAATAGGAGATCAGCACCGACAGCTCCGGCAGGGTCAGCCCCTCATCGGCATTGGAGCGCTCCAGCAGGGTCTCGTCATCGGGCAGGAACTCCAGCTCGCGATCCAGCTGGCCGTTCGCCTCCAGCTCGGAGATAAAGCGACGGTAGGGTCCCATGCCCTCCTTGGAGAGGATCTCGGCCAGGGAGAGCGCCTGGGTCTGCTGGTAGTTGTCGCGCAGCACCAGCCGCGAGACATCCTCGGTCATCTCTGCCAGCAGCTGATTGCGCTGCTTGTCGGTCATGTCGCCGCTCTTGACGATATCGTCGAGCAGGATCTTGATATTGACCTCGTGGTCGGAGCAGTTGACCCCGCCGGCGTTGTCGATGAAGTCGGTATTGACGCGCACGCCGGCCTTGGCGGCCTCCATGCGGCCACGCTGGGTCAGGCCCAGGTTGCCGCCTTCGCCCACCACCCGGCAGCGCAGCTCGCCGCCATTGATGCGCAGGGCGTCGTTGGCCTTGTCGCCCACCTCGGCATCGCTCTCGCTGGCGGCCTTCACATAGGTGCCGATGCCACCGTTCCAGATCAGGTCCACTGGCGACTTGAGCATGGCGCGAATCAGGTCATTGGGGGCCAGCTTGTCCTCGGCGATGCCGAAGACCGCCTTCATCTCCGGGGTGATGGCGATGGACTTGGCGCTGCGCTTGAAGATGCCGCCGCCCTTGGAGATCAGGCTGGCGTCGTAGTCCTCCCAGCTCGAGCGGGGCAGCGCGAAGAGGCGCTGACGCTCGGCGAAGGAGCTGGCTGCATCCGGGCTCGGGTCGACGAAGATATGCAGGTGGTTGAAGGCGCCCACCAGGCGAATCTTGTCGGAGAGCAGCATGCCGTTGCCGAAGACGTCGCCGCCCATGTCGCCGATGCCCACCACGCTGAACTCGTCGGCCTGGGTATTGACGCCCAGCTCGCGGAAGTGGCGCTTCACCGACTCCCAGGCGCCCTTGGCGGTGATGCCCATCTTCTTGTGGTCATAGCCATTGGCACCGCCGGAGGCGAAGGCATCGCCCAGCCAGTGACCATATTCGGCGGAGATCTCGTTGGCGATGTCCGAGAAGGTCGCGGTGCCCTTGTCGGCGGCCACCACCAGGTAGGGGTCGTCGTCATCGTGACGCACCACGTCCACCGGCGGCACGATCTCGGCGCCATCCAGGTTATCGGTGACATCCAGCAGGGCGCGGATAAAGGTCTTGTAGCAGGCGACGCCCTCGGCCTGGATAGCGTCCCGGTCGCCCTCGGGCAGGCGCTTGCAGACGAAGCCGCCCTTGGCCCCCACCGGCACGATCACCGAGTTCTTGACCTGCTGGGCCTTGACCAGGCCGAGCACCTCGGTGCGGAAGTCCTCGCGACGATCCGACCAGCGCAGCCCGCCCCGGGCGACCTTGCCGCCGCGCAGGTGAACGCCCTCGACCCGCGGCGAATAGACGAAGATCTCGAAGGCCGGGCGCGGCTTGGGCATATCCGGCACCTGGCTGGGATCCAGCTTGTAGGCGATGTACTCCTTGTAGTCGCCGTCGGCGCCGCGCTGATAATAGTTGGTGCGCAGGGTGGCCTGAATCAGGGCGATATAGCGACGCAGCAGCAGATCGTCGTTGAGGCTGGCCACGTCGTCCAGCAGCGCCTGCAGGCGCGCCACGCAGGCCTCGCTCTCGCGCTCCCGCGCCGCGTCCTGCTGCTCCGGGTCGAAGCGCAGTTCGAACAGGCTCACCAGCTCACGGGTAATCTCCGGGTAGCTGGCCAGGGTATTGGCGATATAGAACTGCGACAGGCCGAAGCGAATCTGCTTCAGGTAGCGGGCATAGGCGCGCAGCATGGCCACCTCGCGCCAGCTCAGGTTGGCACCGATCACCAGGCGGTTGAAGGCGTCATTGTCGGCCTGCCCGTCCCAGATGCGCTTGAAGGCCTCGACGAAGGGCTCACGCATCTCCTGGAGATTGACCACCTCGCTGCCGTGATGCTCCAGGTTGAAGTCATGGATCCAGTAGTTGCTCTTGGGCGAGGCGATCTCGTAGGGGCGCTCGCCGATCACCCGCAGCCCCAGGTTCTCCATCACCGGCAACACGTCGGAAAGCGGGATCGGCTGATCCTTGTGGAACAGCTTGAGGTTGACCCCGTCGACGTCCTCCTCCACCAGGCGATAGAGGGAGAGGGAGAGCGGCGCACCGCCCTCCACCTCGCCGAGGTGATGAATATCGTAGACGGCGGTACGCGCGGAGAAATCCTCCCGATAACTGGCCGGGAAGGCGTCACGGTAGTCGTCCATCAGGCGGTTGGCCTGCTCCTCACCGAAGCCCTCCACCATGGCGGCCTGGAGGTCGTCGTTCCAGCTGCGCGCCAGCTGGGTCACCTTCTGCTCCAGGCGCTCCAGGTCATAGCCGACCGGCTCATCGCCGTTGAAGCGCAGGATCAACTGGATGCGCGCCAGCACCGACTCGGAGAGGTGGGTATTGAAGTCGCCGAAGGTGGCGTCCAGCTCCTCGCAGAGCATGGTCTGGATGCGCACCCGCAGGTCGGTGGAGAAGACATCCCGCGGCACGAAGACCAGGCAGGAGTAGAACTTGCCGAAGCGGTCCTCGCGCACGAAGAGGCGCACCCGGCGCCGCTCGCGGATATTGAGGATGCCCAGGGTGGTCCGGGTCAGCTCCTCGATACTGATCTGGAAGAGGTCGTCACGGGGATAGACATTGAGAATCTGGCGCAGCTGATGGCCATCGTGCGCCTTGGGATTGACCCCGGCGGCCTTCATCACCGCCTCGATCTTGCGTCGCAGCACCGGAATATGCCGCGGCGAGTCGTTGTAGACGGTGGCGGTAAACAGGCCCAGGAAACGGCGCTCGCCGATCACCTTGCCCTGATCGTCGTAGCGATCGATGGAGATGTAATCCGGATAGGAGGGGCGGTGTACCCGGGCATGGTAGGCGCTCTTGGCGAAGGAGAGCAGCTCAGGGATCAGCACATAATGATCGTCCTCGACGCCCTGATCGTTATGGATGCGCTCCTGATAGCGAGGCGTATCGAGCCTGAAGACCCCCAGCTCGCTGCCCTTGCGCTTGGTCAGTTGCTCCTGCCCCTTCTTGCTGACCACCTCGTACTCGTCGCAGCCGAGGAAGGTGAAATTGTCGTCCAGCAGCCACTCCAGGAAGGCGATGGCCTCCTGGTGATCGGCGGGATCGACCTGGTCCGGCCGAGTCGCCTTGAGCTCCTCGAGGGCCGCACACACCTGATCGCGCATCGGCTCGAAGTCACCGACCGCGGTGCGCACGTCACGCAACACCTCCTGCAGGCCAGCCTCGATATCGGCCAGCAGCTCGGGATCGGAGTGGCGGTCGATCTCGATGACGATCAGCGATTCACGCCCTTCGGGGGCCTCGGCATCCTGAGGATGCGCCAGCCGCTTGACCTGATGCTTGGCGTCCCGCTCCACCGCCAGCACCAGGTTATGGATGGCATGCAGGGTAATGCCGCGGCGATTGAGCTCGATGCGCACCGAGTCCACCAGGAAGGGCATATCCTGGTGCAACACCCCGACCACGGTATGCAGGGACTGCCAGCCATGCTCCTGATAGTCGGGGTTGAAGACCCGCACCTTGGGAGCCTTGACGTCGTGCTCCTGGACGAAGTGCCAGGTCGACAGGGTCGCGCCGTAAAGGTCGTCGAGGCGCCGCTCGGCCAGGTCGGCGAAGGGCACATTGGCATAGAAGAGTTCGGCGAAATCGGCGATCACCCCCACCTTCTCTTCGGGAAGACGCTTGGTGAGCTGCTCCTTCAACTGGGCGAGAAATTCCTGTTTGCCATCGATCACGACGTGTTGCATCCATCACCTCGGCTGCTGTCGGCCTGGGGCCGTCGAATTAGGGTGAAACGCGGCAAGAACCGCGTTTACCGAAGGGTACTGTAGCACCCGCCCCGTCCCTATCGAGTTGCACGTTTTCTCATGGAGCATGTCAGTTGCGCATCAAGGCGACGGGGCTCTGCCCTTGACTTTAGTCGTCGATGCGCTCGAGCAGCACGCCACACTCACAATGGTGGGTCCACGGAAACTGATCGAAGAGCGCCATGCGGCGGATACGGTGGGTCCGGCAGAGCCGCTCCAGGTTCTGCTCCAGGGTGTCCGGGTTACAGGAAATATAGACGATGCGTTCATAGCCGCTGAGCTGGTCGCAACTGGCCTCGTCGAGGCCGGCCCGGGGCGGGTCCACCAAGACGGTAGAGAAGTCGTAATCGGCCAGGCCCATCTCGGTGACCCGGCGCCCGCCCTTGTCGCCCTTGAGGGCGGCGCTGAACTCCTCCGCCGACATGCGCCCCACGCTAGCGTTGGCGATGCCGTTGGCTTCCAGGTTGATGCGGGCCGAGGCCACCGAGGTACGCGAGATCTCGGTGGCCAGCACCCGCCGGAAATTCTCGGCCAGGGCGATGGTGAAATTGCCGTTACCGCAGTAGAGCTCCACCAGGTCGCGGGCCTGGCTGCCACGGGTCACGTCCCGGGCCCAGCCCAGCATGGCGCGGCAGATCTCGGCATTGGGCTGGGTAAAGCTGTTCTCCACCTGCTGATAGACGAAGTCGCGCCCCTCCACCGAGAGGCGCTCCCAGACATGGTCGCGCTCGAGCACCAGGCGCTGCTTGCGGGAGCGGCCGATGATCATCACGCCCAGGGTCTCCTGGAGACGCCGCGCCTCGGCCTCCCAGGCCTCGTCCAGGGGGCGATGATAGATCAGGGTCAGCAGCGCCTCGCCGCTGAGGGTGGTGAGAAATTCCACCTGGAACAGCTTGCGACGCAGCAGCGGCTCATCGCGAATGGCATCCAGCAGCGCCGGCATCAAGGCATTGATGCGCCGGCTGGCCACGGGAAAATCGTCCAGGCGGACCACCGTTTTCTTCTTGGGGTCCTCGGAGTCCACCTCGAACATGGCGTAGAAGAGGTCATCGCCCTCATGCCAGAGGCGGAACTCGCAGCGCATACGGTAGTGGCTGGGCGGCGAGGCATGGACCTCCAGCTCGGGAGGCGCGAAACGCGCGAACTGCGCGGTGATGCGTTGACGCTTGGCCTCGAGCTGATCGGCATAACGCTCGGGGTCGACGACGGGTACGGCCACGGGGCCTCCTTTACGATGAAATCAAGAGGGCGAAACGCTCAGCGTGCAGCGACTTCGCTCGGATCAAGGCATTGCGGCGCGGCGAAACCGACACCGGCCAGGGCGGCGGCGAGCCCCGGCGCCTCGGCGGTGACCCAGGCCGGTCCCGGCCCCTCGGTGATCCGGGGCGCGGGCACCACCTGGGCGACCCGGCGGGCGATGGCCTCGCCGGAGTCGACCCAGGTCACCGGCCGCGGCGCCGCCCGGTTCAGGGCGTCCCGCAACAGCGGAAAGTGGGTGCAGCCCAGCACCAGGGTGTCGAGTTCGGGATCCTCCCAGAGCGGGGCCAGGCAAGCGGCGATGGCCTCCCGGTCCAGGGGCGCCCCGGCCAGGTGGCGTTCGGCCTGCACCACCAGGGCATCGGCGGCCAGGCGGTGTACCCGACAGCCGGCGGCGAAATCGCGAATCAGGCCCAGGGTATAGGGACGATCGATGGTGGCGGACGTCGCCAGCAGGGCGATATGACCGCTATGGCTCAGGGCGGCGGCCGGCTTGATGGCCGGCACCGTGCCCACCACCGGGATCGACAGCGCCTCGCGCAACGCCGCCAGGGCCAGGGTACTGGCGGTGTTACAGGCCACCACCAGGGCGCTGGGTCGAGCGGCCGCCACGGCCGCCCGGCAGACCGCGACGATGCGCTCCACCAGCCAGGCGTCGGGCTTGGTGCCGTAGGGCAGCATGGCATTGTCACAGACATAAGCCAGGGCCGCCGTGGGCAGGCGGCGGCGAATCGCCGCCGCCACCGAGAGGCCACCGACCCCGGAGTCGAAGATCAGGATAGGACCGCTCACCCTTGCCCTCCCGTCGCTGGCTCCTGGAAGTGCGCCAGCAGGGCATCCACCAGGACCCGCAGGCGCGCCGGCATCAGGCGCCGCTCGGCATAGAGCAGATGCACCTGCATGGGGGGCGGCGAGTAGGCCTCCAGCAGGCGCACCAGGCGCCCACGGCGCACCTCCGGCTCGCCGAGGAAGGTCGGCTTGAGCACCAGCCCCATGCCACGGGCCGCGGCCTCGATCAACGCCCTGCCGTTATTGCAGGTCAGTACCGGCCGGAAGCGGACCCGCTCCAGGCGCCCCTCCACCAGGAAATGCCAGCCGGCACCGCCCCGCTGCAGGCTGTAGTGCAGGCAGCGGTGATGGCTCAGGTCGCGGGGGTGCTCGGGCACGCCATGGCTCTCCAGATAGCCGGGGGCGCCATAGAGGTGGATCGGCATCGACATCAGCGGTCGGGCGATCAGGCTGGAATCCTCCAACTCGCCGATACGCACCACCAGATCGAAGTCTTCCGCCAGGGGATCGACACGCCGGTCTTCCAGCACCACCTCGAGCTCCACCGCCGGATGCGCCTCCTCGAAGGCCTGGAGGGCCGGCATCAGCTCGCGCACCCCGAAATCCAGGGGCGCCGAGAGGCGCAGGCGCCCGCGAATCTCGCCACGCTGTTCGCCGAGGCTCGCCTCCAGCTCCTGGAGCTCGTCCAGCAGCCGGCCGGCGCCCTGCAGGTAGCGTTCGCCCTCGGCGGTCAACTGCAGGCGACGCGTGGTGCGGGTCAGCAGTCGCACGCCGAGCTCGCCCTCCAGGCGAGCCACCTGCTTGCTGACCATGGCATTGGAGAGGTCCAGCTTGCGGGCGCCCCCGGCGAAGCTGCCCGCCTCCACCACGGCGCGAAAGATTTGCATGGCCTGGAGTCGATCCATCGGCGAGTTTCCCCTTCCCCCGGTTGGCATAGGGTTGGCACAGGGGAGGCATTCTACCCCAGCCGAGGCCCGGACTTAACGGCGTATTGCTCGGCCACGACAAACGCCCAGGCCAAGGCCTGGGCGTTTCGGCAACGAATCGTGGTATCACGGCTCCGGCGCGCCGCGACATTCGGCATCATAAAGAGGCTCGGGATCAGACCACCGGCTCCGGCGCGCCGCGAAACTCGGCGTAGAGTTCGGGGTAGGCGTCATGAAGCTGCTTCAGGCGGGCGGCCGCGCCCTCAGGCAGAAGCTCGTCGAGTTGAGCCAGCTCCGCGTCGCTCAGGTGTTCGGCGATCAGCGGGAAGAGCTCCTCGCGCTCGTCACGCAGGTAGGCTCGATGCGCCTCCAGGTAGGCCTTGAGGTCATCGGCGAAGCGGTCCATGGGCACCACGGCATCCATCAGGATCATGTCGATGTCCTGGGAGAGACGCATCAGGCGCTCGCGCAGTTGGCGATAATCGTCGGCCAGACGACGGGTCAGCCGCTCGGCCTGTGGCAGACTAGCCAGTAGCTTCTCGCTGCACAGCCGCTCGAGAGGCTGGGTATAGCCCTCCATATACTCGAGAATATAGTCGACGACCTCGCGTACCAGATTGAAATCGGGACGCTCGCCGTCGGCCAGGGTCTTGTGCTTGAGCTGCAGCACGTGCAACAGCCGCGCCATATTGGCATGATCCTGGCGCAGTTGAGTCAGCATGGGCATGGTCGGGCCTCCTCTGCTGTCCTGGCGTACCATTAATATTGGAGTCGCCAGCAAGACAGGGGTTCACCAACAGGATGCGCCTGCCGGGACTACCGCAGGCATGGATGTTTAACCCTAGTGCCTGCGGGGCGATCCTGCCTATCGCCTAAAGTCGTAGTCGCATGGAGACAGCATGGATCTCTTCAGCCAGTCACACGCCGATGAGGCGGCTCCCCTCGCCTTCCGCATGCGCCCGCGGCGCCTGGACGAATACCTCGGCCAGGCCGCCCTGGTGGGCCCCGGCAAACCACTGCGACGCATGGCCGAGACCGCCACCGTACGCTCGATGATCCTGTGGGGGCCGCCGGGAACCGGCAAGACGACCCTGGCGGAGATCCTGGCCCGGGAGTCCGGCGCCGAGCTGGAGCATCTCTCGGCGGTGATGGCCGGCGTCAAGGAGATCCGCGCCGCCGTGGAGCGGGCCCGGCTGAGTCAGGCCCAGGGGCGCCGCACCCTGCTCTTCCTGGACGAGATTCATCGCCTCAACAAGAGCCAGCAGGACGCCCTGCTGCCCCATGTGGAATCGGGGCTGTTGACGCTGATCGGCGCCACCACCGAGAACCCCTCCTTCGAGGTCAACTCGGCACTGCTCTCCCGGGCCCGGGTCTATGTGCTCAAGCCACTGGACGAGGTGGCGCTGTTGAGGGTGCTGCGCCAGGCCCTGGAGGACTCGGAGCGGGGGCTGGGCGAGCGCCGTATCCAGGTCGACGACGAGGTGCTGCGGCTGCTGGCCCGGGCCGCCGGCGGCGATGCGCGCCGCGCCCTGGGGCTGCTGGAGACCGCCTGCGACTTCACCACCGCCGAGACCGATGGCGAGCGTCTCGACGCCGAGGGGCTCGGCGAGGTGCTGGGCCATCAGGCCAGCGCCTTCGACAAGCAGGGCGATCACTACTACGACCTGCTGTCGGCGATTCACAAGTCGGTACGCTCCTCCCGGGTCGATGCGGCCCTGCTCTACATGGCGCAATTTATTCAGGGAGGCGGCGACCCGCTGGATGTGATCCGACGCCTGGCGGCCATCGCCTCCGAGGACGTGGGCAATGCCGACCCCCGCGCCCTGCCCCTGGTGATGGCGGCCTGGGACGCCTACCTGCGCCTCGGCGACTACGAGGGGCAACGCGCCATCGCCCAGGCCATGATCCACCTGGCGGTGGCCCCCAAGAGCAATGCCATCGACCAGGCCTGGAAGCAGGCCAAGGCCCAGGCGGCGGCCCACCCGACCCTGGCGGTGCCCACCTACCTGCGCAACGCCCCAACCAAGCTGATGGAATCTTTGGGCCACGGCCAGGGCTACCGTTACGCCCACCACGAGCCCCATGGCTACCCCGCCGGCAGCCGTCACGACTGCTGGCCCGAGGGGCTGGCGCCCACCCGCCTCTACCAGCCCAGCGACTACGGCCAGGAGGCGCGCTTCAAGCAGCTGATGGCGTGGCGCGCCCAGCTCGACGCCGAGGCGGATGGCGGCGCCTAACGCCGAGCTGGAAGCCCATGGTCCAACAGCCGTAGAGACAAGACACCCCGCAACCCTGGTGGCGGGGTGTCGTTCTTCCAGCTTCGTGCTTCCAGGCGCGAGGTGCCGCTCTTCCGGCCTAGTGCGAATCGCGAATCACATCGGCTCCCTCGGGAATCACGAAGGTAAAGCGCTCGTCCGGGAGGCTCGGGTTAACCGCGACATCGCTGAAATAGATGGCGGTGCGCTGGCCGGTGCTGTCGGCCATCTGCAGCACTCCCAGTCGCTCGCCGTAGAAGGTCAGGGCCAGCTCCTCGAAGAGGGTGTCGGCGGAGCGCGGCGTCAGGGTAAAGGTCTCGGCGGTGCCCTGTTGACGACGGCCGACCGCATAGGCCTCGGTCAGGTCGGCGACGCGACCGGAGAGCAGCAGGGCCGGGGTATGGGTGACCCGGGTATCCAGGGCCTGGACGGTCACCTGTTCCAGGTCGGGATCATGGAGGTAGACCTCCTGGCCATCGGAGACCACCACCTGGGCATAGGGTGCGTCCACCTCCCAGCGGAACTTGCCGGGCCGCGACAGCCACATGCGGCCCTCGGCCTGCTGAAGGCGCTGGCCGCTGCCATCGAGGATCTGCTGCTCGAAGTCGGCACGATAGGTATGCACCGGCTCCAGCAACTGGTTGAGGCGCTCGGCGGCCTCATCGGCCAGGGCGACGGCCGGCAGGGCCAGGATCGCCCCCAGGGCCAGGGTCGTCAGGGTCTTGATCAGTCGCATCTTTCACTCCCGAAAGGATGGCAAGGCATGGCGATAGATGGACCCGGCCCCGGCGCGTAAGTGCCGGGACCGGGCGGGCTTTCATGGTTGCTGCAAGATTTCGAACGCGCCGCCGCTCAGTCGCTCGCCGGCGGCGGGGCCAGGACCTCGCGGCCGCCATTGGTACCCATGGTCGAGACCACGCCGGCCAGCTCCATGGCCTCGACCAGGCGCGCGGCCCGGTTATAGCCGATCTTGAAGCGGCGCTGTACCGCGGAGATGGAGGCACGGCGCGACTCGGTGACGAAGGCCACCGCCTCGTCGTAGAGGGCGTCCTGCTCGGCGTCGTCCCCCTCGCCGCCGCCTTCGGCCTCGAGGCCGGCCAGGGCGTCGGCGGAGACGCCACCGGAGAGGATCTCGTCGATATACTCCGGCTCGCCGCGACGCTTCCAGTCCTCCACCACCCGGTGCACCTCGTCATCATCGACGAAGGCGCCATGCACGCGCATCGGCAGGCCCGCCCCGGGGGGCAGGTAGAGCATGTCGCCGTGGCCCAGCAGGTTCTCGGCGCCGCCCTGATCGAGGATGGTCCGGGAGTCCACCTTGGAGGAGACCTGGAAGGCGATGCGGGTGGGAATATTGGCCTTGATCAGGCCGGTGACCACGTCCACCGAGGGACGCTGGGTGGCGAGGATCAGGTGGATGCCGGCGGCCCGGGCCTTCTGGGCCAGGCGCGCGATCAGCTCCTCCACCTTCTTGCCGACGATCATGAACATGTCGGCGAACTCGTCGATCACCACCACGATATAGGGCAGCTTCTCCAGCACCGGCGGGTGCTCATGCATCTGCCAGGGCTGCGGCTCCCAGAGCGGGTCCGCCACCTGGGCGCCGGCCCGGGCGGCCTCGTCGAGCTTGGCATTGAAGCCGGCGATATTGCGCACCCCCATGGCGGCCATCAGCTTGTAGCGGCGCTCCATCTCCGCCACGCACCAGCGCAGGCCATTGGCGGCCTCCTTCATGTCAGTGACCACCGGCGCCAGCAGATGCGGAATGCCGTCGTAGACGGAGAGCTCGAGCATCTTGGGATCGACCATGATCAGGCGCAGCTCCTCCGGGCTGGCCTTGAGCAGCATGGAGATCAGCATGGCGTTGACCCCCACGGACTTGCCCGAGCCGGTGGTCCCCGCCACCAGCAGGTGGGGCATCTTGCCCAGGTTGGCCACCACCGGCGCTCCGCCGATATCCTGGCCCAGGGCCAGGGCCAGGGGCGAGGCCTCGTGGAGGTAACGGTCGGAGTCGAGCACCTCGCGCAGGCGGATCATGGCGCGCTTGGGATTGGGGATCTCGATGCCCACCGTGGGGCGGCCGGGGATGATCTCCACCACCCGCACGCTCTTGACCATCAGCGAACGCGCCAGGTCCTTGGCCAGGTTGCTGATCTTGGAGACCTTGACCCCGGCCGCCGGCTTGATCTCGAAGCGGGTGATCACCGGCCCCGGCCAGGTCTCCACCACCTCGGCCTTGACGCCATATTCGCGCAGCCGCACCTCCAGCAGCTCGGCCATGCTGGCCAGTTGCTCCGGGGTGTAGTTGGGCTCATGGGCCTCGGGGGGCGTCAGCAGGCGCACCGAGGGCAGCTCCCCCTCCGGGTCGCCCAGGTCCTCGAAGAGCGGGCGCTGATTCTGCAGATGCTCCACGGTCCACAGGGCCGGCCCCTCGGCGGCGGCGGCGCGCCCCTGCTCGGCACTGGCCAGGCGCGGCGCCTCCTCCTCCAGCCCGGCCGGGGCGACGGGCAGATCCAGGGGCTCGGCCTCTTGGGACGACTCGACCTCTTGGGACGACTCGACCTCTTGGGACGACTCGACCTCTTGGGACGGCTCGGTCTGTCGGGATGGCTCGGTCTCCGTGGATGGCTCGGCGGCCCGCGACTCGGTCACCTCGGGATGGGCGATCGTCAGGGAGGGGTCGCTCGGCGCCTCATCCTCCCAGCCCGCCTCGCTCCAGCTCACCAGGCTCGGTTCACGCCGCGCCGTCGACGCCTCCCGGGCGTCGCTCGCCGGGGTCGACGTTGCCGAGGGTGTCGGCGTGCCATGGGGCGCCTTGTCGACGGGCTCCTCGGCGGACGGCATGGGGGCCGCCGCGGGCTCGTCCAGGCTCCGCGTCTCGGCGGGCGCCTCGGACGATGGCGCGGATTCCGCCGCGGGCTCGTCCGCGCTCAGCGCTTCGCCGGGCGCCTCGGACGATGGCGCCGCGGATCTGGTCGGCTCCCGCTCCCGGGGAGCCTCAGGCTCGGCCTGCAGGGGCATATCCGCCGCCAGCGGCGCCTCGGGTTCATCGCGACGGGCGCTCAGCCCCGGCTCAGGCGTCGCGACCGGCTCATCGGACTCGCCAAGGCGGCGCGCATAGGCCGCCCCGGGGTCCTTGGCGGAAGGAGTGCGGGCGGGCACGTCCCAGGGGATCTCGGTATCGCCCTCGAGGCTCGGCTCGGCGCGACGGGAGGCCACCACACCAGAGGCCGCGGCCAATTGGGGAGCCCCACGGCGAGGCAGCCAGCGTCGCCACCAGGGGCGCCCCGGGGCCTGGGACGGTTCGTCCCCGGTATCGGCCGGCTCCTCGGCCATGGCCGCCTCGGCCTCTTGCCCGCCGCCGATCCAGCGCCAGAGTCGCTTGCCCAGGCGCAGGGCTCGCAGCCCCAGCTCATCCATCAGCGCCAGCCAGGAGAGCCCGCTGAACAGCGGCAGGCCGCAGAGCAGGGCCACCAGGGCCAGCAGGGTGGTGCCGTGGCTCCCCACCAGCGGGGCCAGGCCCATCATCAGCCCCTCGCCGAGGATACCCCCCACCGCATAGGGCAGGGTGCTGTCGGGGCTGAAGAAGTGCAGGGCGCCCAGGGTGGTGGTGCCCAGCAGCAGCAGCACCAGGCCGCCCAGGCGCACCGCCAGGGCCGTCGCGTCCCACTCCAGCTCCAGGCGCCGGGTGCGCAATAAGCGCCAGGCGGCGAAGCCCAGCATGCCGGGCCACCACAGGGCGCTGGCCCCGAACAACGAATAGAGGACATCGGCGAGCCAGGCGCCGATGGGCCCCATCCAGTTGGCGACCTCACGCTCCGGCCCGCTATGTGACCAGCCGGGATCGCCCTGCTGATAGCTGAACAGCGCCAGCAGCAGGAAGACGCAGCCGGCCAGGAGCAGAATCACCGCCCCCTCTCGGGAGGCCCCCTGCAGGCGCACGCCGAAACGCCGCGCCTGCTCCCTGGCCTGTTGTGTAGAGACACGACGACCCGTGGTCTTCTTGTCGACGCTCAAGTGGTCATCCCCCTTGTGTCTGCCTCGCCCGGCGTGCCGCTCCGGGCATCTCGTCGGCACTTTCGTGGCGCCATCATACCGAGCCTAGCGTGCCCCGACGAGGCTGCCTTGTCGAGGCCGGGAAAGCCGGTCACACTAGACGCCAGGGGCGGCCGCGCCGCCTGACTTCTTCCGCGATGATACGACCGCCCATGCTGCCTTGGCTCGCCCCCTTTCCGGTGCAGTTCCCTCCTCTGGATCAGGCCCTGCGCGATCCCGACGGCCTGCTGGCTGCCGGTGGCGCCCTGACCCCGGCCTGGCTGCTGGCCGCTTATCGGCGCGGCATCTTCCCCTGGTACAGCGACGATCAGCCGATCCTGTGGTGGAGTCCCGACCCGCGTATGGTGCTCTTCCCCGCGGAGCTCCGGGTACGCCGCAGCCTGGCCAAGCGGCTGCGCAATGGCGGCTTTCGGGTCACCCGGGACCAGGCCTTCGATGCCGTGATCGAGCAGTGCGCCGACAGCCGGGCGGCTCATGAGGGCACCTGGATCACCCCCGAGATGCGCGACGCCTACTGTCGCATGCATGCTCAGGGCCATGCCCATTCGGTGGAAGTCTGGCGAGATGACGACCTGGTGGGAGGCCTCTATGGCATGGCCCTGGGCCGGGTCTTCTTCGGCGAGTCGATGTTCTCCCGGGTGTCGGATGCCTCCAAGGTGGCCCTGGTGCACCTCTGCCGCCACCTCGAGGCCCACGGCGGCGGCCTGATCGACTGCCAGATGCACACCGGCCACCTGGCCAGCCTGGGGGCCCGGGATATCGCCCGGGAGTCGTTCATCGGCTATCTTGAGCAGTATGTCGACCAGCCCAGTGGGGCCTGGGTGACCGGCGGCCGGACGCACCCGGAGCCTCCCGGTACGCCCACCTTGCTTTGACACCCGCGAGCCCGGAGGAGACGGCGACCGTGAGCAGTAATGCGCCGCAGCGACCGGTACGAGACCTGCGTTTCTTTCTGACCATCCCGCACCCCTGCAGCTACCTCAAGGAGCGGGAGGCCACCACCCTCTTCCTGGACCCCCAGGAGTCCCCGGGCCAGGGGGTCTATGACGCCCTCTCCCTGCTGGGCTTTCGGCGCAGCGGGCGCCACCTTTACCGGCCCCACTGCGAGGGCTGCCACGCCTGCATCTCGGTGCGCATCCCGGTGGCGGAGTTTCACCCCAGTCGTACCCAGCGCAAGCTGCTGCACCGCAATGCCGACCTGGTCATGTTCGAGCGCCCGGCGCGCTTCCACGAGGAGCATTACCGGCTCTACGACCGCTATATCCGCACCCGCCATGCCGACGGCGACATGTATCCGCCCAGCCACGAGCAGTACCGTACCTTCCTGACCCTCGATCACCCCTATGCGCGGCTGCTGGAGTTTCGCCTCGACGGCCGCCTGCTGGCGGTCTCCGCCATCGACCTGCTGAGTCACGGCATCTCGGCCATCTACACCTTCTTCGATCCGGACCCGGTCTTCGACCGCCGCTCCCTGGGCACCTATGCGGTGCTGCGTACCCTGCGCCTCGCCGAGGACCGGGAACTGCCCCATGTCTACCTGGGCTACTGGATCCGCGAGTGCCGCAAGATGAACTACAAGCAGGCCTTCCAGCCCCTGGAGTACCTGGATGGACGCACCTGGCGACGCCTGATCGCGCTGTGATTTTTGCCTTGACGCACGGCATGCGGCACAATATCGCGCTATCTTGATCAGCGACGGCCCGTTGGCCGTCAGTGTCGCGTCGCGACAGCCGAGTGACCATCAACGAGGAAGCGCCTATATGGCACGTGAAGACCATATCGAAATGGAAGGGGTCGTCGTCGACACCCTCCCCAACACCATGTTCCGCGTGGAGCTGGAGAACGGCCACGTCGTTACCGCCCACATCTCCGGCAAGATGCGCAAGAACTACATCCGCATCCTGACCGGCGACAAGGTCAAGGTCGAGCTGACCCCCTACGATCTCTCCAAGGGACGCATCGTCTACCGCTCCCGCTGAGTCGAGCCTGACGGGCTCGCCCCTCCGCGCCACGCCGGCGCCACCCGAACCACCGGCCCGAAAAGAACGACGCCCCGTCGAAAGACAGGGCGCCGGTCGGTGGTGGCCAGCCCGAAGGCCGGCCCAAGGGACACGGCTCAGGCCACCTCGGCCTCGGTGGCCAGATGCAGTTCGTCGCTGCCCTCCTCCACGGTGACGTGGACCACGCCACCGTGCCCGGCCAGCTCGCCGAACAGGATCAGCTCCGCCAGCGGCTTCTTGAGCTTCTCCTGAATCAACCGCGCCATGGGTCGCGCGCCCATCTCCGGGTCGTAGCCACGCTCGGCCAGCCAGGCGCGGGCCGCCTCATCCACGTCCAGCTGCACCCGCTTCTCGTCGAGCTGCGCCTGCAGTTCCACCAGGAACTTGTCCACCACGTTGCGCACCACCTTGGGATCCAGGCCGTGGAACTGGATGATGCCGTCCAGGCGGTTGCGGAACTCCGGCGAGAAGGTCTTGCGGATCACCTCCATGCCATCGGTGGAGTGGTCCTGGGTCTGGAAGCCGATGGAACGGCGCGAGATCTGCTCGGCCCCGGCATTCGAGGTCATGATCAGGATCACATGGCGGAAGTCCGCCTCGCGGCCGTTGTTATCGGTCAGGCGGCCGTGATCCATTACCTGCAGCAGCAGGTTGAAGACCTCGGGATGCGCCTTCTCGATCTCGTCGAGCAGCAGCACGCAGTGGGGCTGCTTGGTGATCGCCTCGGTGAGCAGCCCACCCTGGTCATAGCCCACATAGCCCGGGGGCGCCCCGATCAGCCGGGACACCGTGTGGCGCTCCATGTATTCGGACATGTCGAAGCGCACCAGCTCGATGCCCATGATCTTGGAAAGCTGGCGCGCCACCTCGGTCTTGCCGACCCCGGTGGGACCGGAGAAGAGGAAGCTGCCCACCGGCTTGTCCGGCGACTTGAGGCCGGCCCGGGAGAGCTTGATGGCCGCGGAGAGGCTCTGGATCGCCTCGTCCTGGCCGAACACCAGCATCTTCAGGTCGCGCTCCAAGTTGGAGAGCAGCTTGCGGTCGGAGCTGGAGACGCTCTTCGGCGGAATCCGCGCGATGGAGGCCACCACCGCCTCGACCTGATCCACGTCGATGGTATCGACCCGCACCTCCGGCGGCAGCAGCCGCTGGTGGGCGCCGGCCTCGTCGATCACGTCGATGGCCTTGTCGGGCAGATGGCGATCATTGATGTAGCGATCCGCCAGGCGCACCGCGCTCTCCAGGGCCGCATCGGTGTACTTCAGCTTGTGATGCTCCTCGAAGCGGCCGCGCAGCCCCC
This sequence comes from Halomonas sp. NCCP-2165, assembly GCF_023708045.1. Taxonomy (NCBI): domain Bacteria; kingdom Pseudomonadati; phylum Pseudomonadota; class Gammaproteobacteria; order Oceanospirillales; family Halomonadaceae; genus Halomonas; species Halomonas sp. NCCP-2165. The sequence continues at coordinate 122,423 of NZ_BRCY01000001.1, read as the reverse complement.
TGAGGATGCGGATGGTGTCGTCCACCGAGGGCGCCATCACATCGACCTTCTGGAAACGCCGCGCCAGGGCGCGGTCCTTCTCGAAGATACCGCGATACTCCTGGAAGGTGGTCGAGCCGATGCAACGCAGCTCGCCGGAGGAGAGCAGCGGCTTGAGCAGGTTGGAGGCGTCCATCACGCCGCCGGAGGCGGCCCCGGCGCCGATCACGGTGTGAATTTCGTCGATAAAGAGCACCGCATTGGGCTGCTTGCGCAGCTCGGCGAGCAGCGCCTTGAGGCGCTTCTCGAAGTCGCCGCGATACTTGGTGCCGGCCAGCAGGGCCCCCATGTCCAGGGAGTAGACCACGGCATCGGCGATGACGTCGGGCACGTCCTCCTCGACGATACGCTTGGCCAACCCCTCGGCGATGGCGGTCTTGCCGACGCCGGCCTCGCCCACCAGCAGGGGGTTGTTCTTGCGCCGCCGGGCGAGGATCTGCACCACCCGCTCCAGTTCGTGATCGCGGCCGATCAGCGGATCGATCTTGCCGAGCCGCGCCTGCTCGTTGAGGTTGGTGGCATAGCTGGTGAGCGGATGGTTGCCGCCCTCGGCCACGCCCTCCTCGGACTCCTCGGCCTCCGGCGACTGGGGCGCCGCGCTCTGGCCGTGGCCGGCGACCTTGGAGATGCCGTGGGCGATGTAATTGACCGCATCGACCCGCGCCACGTTCTGCTGCTTGAGGAAGTAGACCGCCTGACTCTCCTGCTCGGAGAAGATCGCCACCAGCACATTGGCGCCGGTCACCTCACTCTTGCCGGAGGACTGCACGTGGAAGACGGCACGCTGCAGCACCCGCTGGAACCCCAGGGTCGGCTGGGTCTCGCGATCACTCTGATCCTCGGGGATCAGCGGCGTGGTGGAGTTGATGAAATCCTGCAGGTCGGACCGCAGCTTGTCGAGATTGGCCCCACAGGCCCTGAGCACATCCGCCGCGGAGGCGTTGTCCAGCAGGGCCAGCAGCAGATGCTCCACGGTCATGAACTCATGACGCTTGGAGCGCGCCACGGTAAAGGCCGTGTTCAGGGTCAGTTCAAGTTCTTTGCTCAGCATGGCAGTCCCCTTCTTGCCGCCTCGGGCTTCGACCGGTGGGCACCGGCAATTTCACCATCGGGCACTTTCACGACGTTGGCAACCCCCTGGGGGCATTGCCCGCGAGTGCGGTGGCCGCTCAATCGGCCTGGTCGATATCACACAGCAACGGGTGCTGGCACTCTCTGGCATATTGATTGACCTGGTGGCTTTTGGTTTCCGCGATATCACGCGTAAAGATGCCGCAGGTCGCCTTGCCCTGGGTATGCACCGCCAACATCACCTGCACCGCCTTCTCCTGATCCATATGAAAGAAGGTCTGCAGCACCTCCACCACGAACTCCATGGGGGTGAAGTCGTCGTTATGCAAGATCACCTTGTACATGGGGGGATGAGCCAGCTCCGGGTCGGCGCTCTGCACCGCCAGGTCGCCGTCGCCCTCCTCGGGTCGGGTCATGCCGGCGATGGCACCCCGCCAGGGTTCTTCTGTCTTGAACATATGAAGCACTATCCATTTCTACAAGCCGACCGGCGATGGGCGTCTCAACCCTGCTTGGACGCCCACCCCGGTGGCGGGTTCATTTATCAAGATGCGGCCTGACGGACACGCATGCAAGCGCCAGACGCAAAAGGCCCCCGCCCGTCAGTCGGGCGGGGGCCTGAGCGCTCGCGTGCCGAAAGCGAGCGAAGCCGCTTAGCCCTTGGCCACCAGGGCCAGGGCGGCGTTGAGGGTCTCGCTGGGGCGCATGACCCGCTCGGTCAGCTCGCCGTTGGGGTGGTAGTAGCCCTGGATATCCACGGCCTGCCCCTGTACCGCGTTGAGCTCCTCGACGATCACCGCCTCCTTGGCGTGGAACTCCTCGGCCAGCTTGCCGAACAGCGCCTTGAGCTCGGCATCCTCGTCCTGGGCGGCCAGGGCCTCGGCCCAGTACATGGCCAGGTAGAAGTGGCTGCCGCGGTTGTCCAGCTCGCCGACCTTGCGAGACGGCGACTTGTTGCTGTCGAGGAACTTGCCATTGGCCTCGTCCAGCGCCTTGGCCAGCACTCGCGCCCGGGCGTTATCGAAGGTCTTGCCCAGGTGCTCGAGGGAGGCGGCCAGGGCCAGGAACTCGCCCAGGGAGTCCCAACGCAGGTGGTTCTCCTCGAGGAGCTGCTGGACGTGCTTGGGCGCGGAGCCGCCGGCACCGGTCTCGAACAGGCCACCGCCGTTCATCAGCGGCACGATGGAGAGCATCTTGGCGCTGGTGCCCAGCTCCATGATCGGGAAGAGGTCGGTGAGGTAGTCGCGCAGCACGTTGCCGGTGACGGAGATGGTGTCCTCGCCGCGGCGGATGCGCTCCAGGGAGAGCTTCATGGCATCCACCGGCGCCAGGATACGGATATCCAGGCCGCTGGTGTCATGCTCGGCGAGGTAGGCCTCGACCTTCTTGATCAGCTCGGCATCGTGGGCACGATTGGCGTCGAGCCAGAACACCGCCGGGGTCTCGCTGTCCCGGGCGCGAGTCACGGCGAGCTTGACCCAGTCCTTGATCGGCGCGTCCTTGGTCTGGCACATGCGCCAGATATCGCCCTTCTCCACGGCGTGCTCGAAGATCACCTCGCCGGCGTCGTTGGTGACGCGCACGGTGCCATCGGCGGGAACCTGGAAGGTCTTGTCGTGGGAGCCGTACTCCTCGGCCTTCTGGGCCATCAGGCCGACGTTGGGCACGCTGCCCATGGTGGTCGGATCGAAGGCGCCATTGGCCTTGCAGTCGTCGATAGTGGCCTGATAGATGGTCGCGTAGCAGCGATCCGGGATCACCGCCTTGGCGTCGTGCAGGGCATCATCGGCGCCCCACATCTTGCCGGAGTCGCGGATCATCGCCGGCATGGAGGCGTCGATGATCACGTCGCTGGGCACGTGCAGGTTGGTGATGCCCTTGTGGGAGTTGACCATGGCCAGGCGCGGGCGCTCGGCATAGAGGGCCTCGATATCGGCCTTGATCTCGTCCTGCTTGTCGGCGGGCAGCTTGGCGATGGTGGCGTAGAGGTCGCCGATGCCGTTGTTGGCATCGAAACCGACCTCGGCCAGGGCCTCGGCGTGCTTCTCCAGCACCTCGCCGTAGAAGGCCTCGACCACGATGCCGAACATGATCGGGTCGGAGACCTTCATCATGGTGGCCTTGAGGTGCAGGGAGAAGAGCACGTCACGGGCCTTGGCGTCGGCCACCTGCTCCTTGATAAAGGCCGTGAGCGCCTGGTGGCTCATTACCGCGGCATCGATCACCTCGCCGGCCAGGACCGGAGTCTTCTCCTTGAGCACGGTGGTGCTGCCGTCCTTGCCGATCAGCTCGATCTTCACCGCACCCTCGGCGCTCATGGTGGCGGACCGTTCGCTGCCGTAGAAGTCTCCCTCGCTCATGCAGGCCACGTGGGACCGGGAGTCGGCGCTCCACTCGCCCATGCGGTGCGGGTACTTGCGGGCGTAGTTTTTCACCGACTTGGGGGCGCGACGGTCGCTGTTGCCTTCACGCAGCACCGGGTTAACGGCGCTGCCCTTGACCCGGTCGTAGCGCGCCTTGATGTCGCGCTCCACGTCGCTGGTGGGCTCGTCCGGATAGTCGGGCAGCTTGTAGCCCTGGCCCTGCAACTCGCGAATGGCCGCCTTGAGCTGCGGCACCGAGGCGCTGATATTGGGCAGCTTGATGATATTGGCTTCGGGGGTCTTGGCCAGCTCGCCGAGCTCGGCCAGGTGATCGCCGAGCTGCTGCTCGTCGCTCAGGTATTCGGGGAACAGGCAGATGATGCGACCGGCCAGGGAGATATCCCGGGTCTCAACGCTGATCCCGGCGGAGTCGGTGTAGGCATCGATGATCGGCAGCAGGGAATAGGTGGCCAGGGCCGGTGCTTCGTCGGTAAGCGTATAGATAATCTTCGGCGTTTTTGACATGTTGGCGTTGATCTCTCTGGTCACTGCGGTGGCATGAAACTGGATCGGTAGCGCGCGCTGACGATGTCCGCCTCGGGGGCTCTATGCGGCCCGCCCGGCAAGGCGATGAGACCGGGTCTTGCGAGGAACATCGGCGCCCGGCAGGTTGCTTGTAGCAGGCCCCGACGTATCGAGGGCGCTCCCGGCGAGCGGCGGCATTATACCAGCGCGCCCGGTTCGACGCATAAGCAATAAGGGTAAGGGCCTCTCCTCTCCCCCTGCCATCCCGCCCCGCTTGCCGGTAAGCTTGCCCTTATGAGCACCCTCTACCTACTCCACAAGCCCTATCGCATGCTTTCCCAGTTCACCGACCGCGCGGCCGGTGCGGAGCGCCGCGCCACCCTGGCCGATATCATCCGGGTGCCGGGCATCTATCCGGCGGGGCGCCTCGACCACGACTCCGAAGGCTTGCTGCTGCTCTCCGATGACGGCGAGCTGATCCATCGCATCAGCCACCCCCGCCACAAGCAGCCCAAGACCTATCGGGTCCAGGTCGAGGGCGTGCCCGATGACGCCGCCCTGGAGGCGCTGCGTCGCGGCGTCACCCTGGGCGACGGCCCCACCCGCCCCGCCAAGGTGCGTCGCCTGGACGCCTCTGGCCTGGCGGAGCGCGATCCGCCCCTGGATCCCAGGCGCCACCCGGTCACCAGTTGGCTGGAACTGACCATCAGCGAGGGACGCAATCGCCAGGTACGGCGCATGACCGCCCGGGTGGGGCACCCCACCCTACGCCTGGTACGCATCGCCATCGGCCCCTGGCGCCTGGACGGCCTGGCTCCCGGGGAGTGGCGCCGCGAGACCCTGCATGCCCCGGTCAAGCCCCAGGGACGCCCCGCCAAGGGCGCTGGGCGCGGCGGCAAGCCGGCGAGCCGGGGCCACGCCAAGCCGAGGCGCGGCCGATGAGCCGCTGGAGCCCCCGGGTCACCGTGGCCTGCGTGGTGGAGCGTGACGGCCGCTACCTGATGGTGGAAGAGGAGCGCGGCGGCTCCGCCACCCTCTTCAATCAGCCCGCCGGCCACCTGGAGCCGGACGAGCGCCTGCTCGAGGCGGTGTGTCGCGAGGTGCTCGAGGAGACCGCCTGGCGGGTCCGCCCCCAGGCCTACCTGGGACTCTACTGCTTTCGCACCGATTCGGGGCTGACCTTCCACAGTCACGGCTTTGTCGCCCGGGCCGAGGCCCGCCTCGAGCGCGCCCTCGATGGCGACATCCTCGCCTGCCACTGGCTGACCCTCGACGAACTGGAGGCCCTGGACCGGGACGGCCGCCTGCGTAGCCCCCTGGTGTTGCGGCGCATCCATGACGCCGCGGCGGGACCCCACTACCCGCTGGGGGTGATCCACGACCTCTAAGCGGAACGCACCGGCTTCGCCCGGCCACCCTTACCGCCGATCGGCTCCGTCGGGTATAATCCCCGCCTATTTGCCAGCCACGCCAATCCGAGAGCGTCTATGTCATCTTCGGGGTCATCTTCGGGCAAGGTCATCGTCGGCATGTCCGGCGGTGTCGATTCATCCGTGTCCGCCCTGCGGCTCCTCGAGCAGGGTTATCAGGTCGAAGGCCTGTTCATGAAGAACTGGGACGAGGACGACGGCACCGAGTACTGCACCGCCAAGGAGGACCTGGCGGATGCCCAGGCCGTGTGCGAGAAGCTGGGTATCAAGCTGCATACCGCCAACTTCGCCGCCGAGTACTGGGACAACGTCTTCGAGCACTTCCTGGCCGAATACAAGGCCGGGCGCACGCCGAACCCGGACATCCTGTGCAACCGGGAAATCAAGTTCAAGGTGTTCCTGGACTACGCCGAGATGCTCGGCGCCGAGAAGATCGCCACCGGCCACTATGTGCGCCAGGGCGAGGCGCTCGGGCGCCTCGACGGCGAGACCCGGCCGCGGCTGCTCAAGGGGCTGGACCCCAACAAGGACCAGAGCTATTTCCTGCACGCCGTGCCGGAGGCCGCCATCGCCCGCACCCTCTTCCCGGTGGGCGAGCTGGAGAAGCCCGAGGTACGCGCCATCGCCGAGCGTCACGACCTGGTGACCGCCCGCAAGAAGGACTCCACCGGCATCTGCTTTATCGGCGAGCGGCGCTTCCGCGACTTCCTGCAACAGTACCTGCCGGCTCAGCCGGGGCGCATCGAGACCCCCGAAGGCGAGGTCATCGGCGAACATATGGGGCTGATGTACTACACCCTGGGCCAGCGTCAGGGGCTCGGCATCGGCGGCCTGCCCAACCACTCCGAGGCGCCCTGGTACGTGGCCGCCAAGGACCTGGAGCGCAACGTCCTGGTCGCCGTCCAGGGCAAGCACCACCCGCTGCTCTACAGCGACAGCCTGGCCACCGAGGCCATGGACTGGGTGGCCGGCCATCCCCCGGCGGCCGAGGCCCGGCTCACCGCCAAGACCCGCTACCGCCAGTCCGACGTGCCCTGCGTGATGCACGCTCGGGACGACGGCGGCGTCGAGGTGCACTTCGATGAGCCCCAGCGGGCGGTGACCCCGGGCCAGTCCCTGGTGCTCTATGATGGCGAGATCTGCCTCGGCGGCGGGGTGATCCGCGCCACCTGGAATCGGGCGGAGGCCGTCGCATGACCCCGACGCCCATCCATCGTCCCGCCGATGACGCCACCACTCGCCAGGCCCTGGCCCTGGCGGGGGTCTTCCAGGCCGCCCGGGTGGTGGACGAACTGGCCCGCACCGGCCAGGCCGACGAACGCGCCTGGAACACCCTGCTCCACGCCACCCTGGATACCGACCCGGAGAGCTTCGAGGCGATCTATGGCGGCCACCCCAACCACCTGCGCCAGGGCCTCGAGGTGCTGGAGGCGGTGCTCGGTCGCCGCCAGCAGAATCCGGTGGTACTGCGCTACGGCTTCTCGCTGCTGCTGCTGATGAACAAGCTGCGCAAGAACGACCGCATGATGGCCACCCTGGGCCAGGAACTGCCGCGCATCCAGGGCCAGGCCGAGCACTTCGGCGAGCAGCACGAGAACGTGGTGGCCAGCCTCGGCGAGCTCTACCAGCAGACCCTGTCGAACTTCAAGTACCGCATCGTGGTACAGGGCGACCCGGGGCTGCTGCAGAGCCGCGGCATGCCGGAGCGGGTGCGCGCCGCCCTGCTCACCGGCATTCGCTTCGCCCTGCTCTGGCACCAGCAGGGCGGGCGGCGCTGGAAGCTGATCTTCCAGCGCAAGGCCATGCAACGCGCCCTCGACGCCCTGAATTGACCCTTCACCCAGTACGGATCGAACCCATGCAACTCTCTGCCCTTACCGCCCTCTCCCCCGTCGATGGTCGCTATGCCGACAAGGCCACGGCCCTTCGTGAACACTTCAGCGAGTTCGGCCTGATCCGGGCCCGGGTCACCGTCGAGATCCGCTGGCTGCAGGCCCTGGCCGGTCACGCCCAGATCACCGAGGTGCCGCCGCTCTCCGCCGAGGCGGTGGCCTTCCTGGAGGCCCTGGTGCGCGACTTCTCGGTACAGGACGCCGAGCGCATCAAGGAGATCGAGCGCACCACCAACCACGACGTCAAGGCGGTGGAGTACTTCATCAAGGAGAAGATCGAGGGCCAGCCGGAGCTGCACGCCATCACCGAGTTCGTGCACTTCGCCTGCACCAGCGAGGACATCAACAACCTCTCCCACGCGCTGATGCTCAAGGGCGGCCTCGACGAACTGCTGCCGATGATGCGCCGGGTCACCGACGAGGTGGCACGTCTGGCCGAGGCCCACGCCGACCAGCCGATGCTGTCGCGCACCCATGGTCAGACCGCCAGCCCCACCACCCTGGGCAAGGAGATGGCCAACGTCGCCTACCGCCTGCGTCGCCAGCTCGCGCAGGTCGAAAGCGTCGAACTGCTGGGCAAGATCAACGGCGCCGTGGGCAACTACAACGCCCACCTGGCCACCTACCCGGAGATCGACTGGGAGGCCCACGCCCAGGCCTTCGTGGAAGGGCTGGAGCTGACCTTCAACCCCTACACCACCCAGATCGAGCCCCACGACTATATCGCCGAGCTGTTCGACGCCGTGTGCCGCTTCAACACCATCCTGATCGACTTCGACCGGGACGTCTGGGGCTATATCTCCCTGGGCTACTTCAAGCAGCGCACCGTGGCCGGCGAGATCGGCTCCTCCACCATGCCCCACAAGGTCAACCCCATCGACTTCGAGAACTCCGAAGGCAACCTGGGGCTGGCCAATGCGGTGCTCGGCCACCTGGCCCAGAAGCTGCCCATCTCCCGCTGGCAGCGCGACCTCACCGACTCCACGGTGCTGCGCAACCTGGGCATGGGCCTGGCCTATGGCCTGATCGCCTACCAGGCGACCCTCAAGGGCATCGGCAAGCTGGAAGCCAACCCGGCGCGCCTGGCGGAAGACCTGGATGCCAGCTGGGAGGTGCTCGCCGAGCCGATCCAGACGGTGATGCGCCGCTACGGCATCGAGAAGCCCTATGAGAAGCTCAAGGAGCTGACTCGCGGCAAGCGTATCGATCAGGCCGGGCTCAAAGCCTTTATCGATACCCTGGCGCTGCCCGACGCGGTCAAGGCCGAGCTCAAGGCCCTGGCCCCGGCCGGCTATATCGGCAACGCCGTCGAGCAGGCGCGTAAGCTCTAAGCTGGAAGCTGGAAGCTGGATTGCCGGCTTCTGCCGCAGGCGCCAGGGGCGACTTCCGGCTTCCAGCTCAAGCCCGTGAAGCGGGCGCTCTTCCCGCTTCACGCTATGGCCCGGTTGCTCCTCCACCCCATTCGAGTCCCAGGATCCCTATGTCGACCGATACGCCACTGCCCATGCTCGGCGGCCTTAGCGCCGCCGACTTCCTGCGCGACTACTGGCAGCAGAAACCGCTGCTGATTCGCGGCGCCTTCCCCGACTTCCCGTGCCCCTTGGCGCCGGACGAGCTGGCCGGCCTGGCCTGCGAGGCCGGGGTGGAGGCACGCCTAGTGGAAGAGCGCGGTCCCCAGGGCCCCTGGCAGGTCAGCCACGGTCCCTTCGATGAGAGCGTCTTCGCCAGGCTCCCCGAGCGGGACTGGACCCTGCTGGTCCAGGCGGTGGACCACTATGTCCCCCAGGTGGCCGAGCTCCTCGAGGCCTTCGCCTTCCTGCCGCGCTGGCGCCTGGACGACATCATGATCAGCTACGCTCCCCCGGGGGGCAGCGTCGGCCCCCATGTCGACCAGTACGATGTCTTCCTGCTCCAGGGCAGCGGTCAGCGCCGCTGGCAGCTCGGCGGGCGCGTGCCCGACGACGCCCCCATCCTCGACGGCATCGACCTGCGTATCCTCCAGCGCTTCGAGGTGACGCCGGGGGAGGACTGGGTCCTGGAGCCGGGCGATATGCTCTATGTGCCGCCGGGCTGGGCCCACCACGGGGTCAGCCAGTCCGCGGACTGCATGACCCTCTCGGTGGGCTTCCGGGCGCCCTCCGCCGACGAGGCGGTGACCTCCTTCGCCGACTACCTGGGCGAACAGCTGCCCGCCTCCCTGCGCTACGCCGACACCGGCATGGCCCCCCCCGCCGACCCGGGCGAGCTCGACGACGCGGCACTCGAGCGCATGCGCCGGCTGATCCTCGACACCCTCGACGATCCCGAGCAGCTCGCCCAGTGGTTCGGCCGGGTGATGACCCAGCCCAAGTACGTGGACCAACTGGTGCCCCAGGAGACGCCGCTGGCCGCCGCCGAGCTTGTCGCCGAGCTACAGGACGGCGCCTGGCTGGAACGCAGCCTGGGCTCGCGCTTCGCCTGGCGTCGTGAAGCCGACGGTCGGACCACCCTCTTCGTGGATGGCGATGGCCTGGCCTGCGACGCCGAGCTGGCCCGCACCCTGGCCTCGCGCGCCCCCTTGGATGCCCAAACCCTGACCTACCCCGGCGCCGCCGACCTGCTGGTCGAGCTGCTCAATCGTGGCAGCCTCGCCTGGCCCCTGGACGAGGCGGCGCTCGATGACGAGGAGACTGACCATGAGTGATGCCATCACCATTCACCAGGGCGACTGGGAGGAGCTCGGCGATACCACCGGGCCCATCCGCCACCGGGTCTTCGTGGTGGAACAGAAAGTGCCCGAAGAGGAGGAGTGGGACGGCCGCGATGCCATCAGCCTGCACTTCGTGGCCTACCGGGACGAAGTGGCGGTGGGCGCCGCCCGCCTGCTGCCGGACGCCCATATCGGCCGGGTGGCGGTGCTCGCCGAGGCCCGCGGCCAGGGCATCGGCCAGCGCCTGGTGGCGGCGGCGGTGGAAGCCGCCCGCCTCCAGGGCCATCCCAGCGTGGAGCTCTCCGCTCAGCTGCATGCCCTGCCCTTCTACGAGCAACTCGGCTTCGAAGCCTACGGCGACGACTTCCTCGACGCCGGCATCCCGCATCGCAACATGCGTCTCTCCCTAGTGGATTGAGGGCGGAGCAAGTCTCCACCCTCGCCATGTCCAAACGGAAAGTCACTACATAACGAGGGCCTCCCCGGGCCCTCCTGTAGTCATACTACAACGCCTTCTTCCCCTAAGTGTCGATTGTTGAGCCCAGCAGCCATGGGCCATAGTGGTTGGCAAGCCCGGCCGAAAACATTTGTTTGATAACGACCTTGTAGTCAGGCATTAAACATTCGTTTTAAACCGGAATAACCTTCGACCAAGGCAGCAGAGACAAACCACCGACGCTGGTCGATCCTGAAAACACTTCGCAGGTGCAGCATTTCTCGACACCTGTGGGTCACCCGGCAAGGCTCGATACCACTGAGGAAGGAAGGCCCCATGTCATACCAAGACGATATCAAGGCATTGACCCAACTGCGCGAAGCCATGGGTAGCGGCTGGGCGAGCATCAGCCCCGAGAATGCCGCCCGCCTGCGTGCCCAGAACCGTTTCAAGACCGGCCTGGACATCGCCAAGTACACCGCCAAGATCATGCGTGAGGACATGGCCGCCTATGACGCCGACAGCGCTAAGTACACCCAGTCGCTGGGCTGCTGGCACGGCTTCATCGGTCAGCAGAAGCTGATCTCCATCAAGAAGCACTTCGGTACCACCAAGCGCCGCTACCTCTACCTCTCCGGCTGGATGGTCGCCGCCCTGCGCTCCGAGTTCGGCCCGCTGCCCGACCAGTCCATGCACGAGAAGACCAGCGTGGCCGGGCTGATCGAGGAGCTCTACACCTTCCTGCGCCAGGCCGATGCCTGGGAGCTCAACCACCTGTTCCGCGCCCTGGAAGAGGCCAAGGCCGCCGGCGACGCCGCCAAGGTGGCCGAGCTCGAGGCCCAGATCGACAACCACGAGACCCATGTGGTGCCGATCATCGCCGATATCGACGCCGGTTTCGGCAACGCCGAGGCCACCTACCTGCTGGCCAAGAAGATGATCGAAGCGGGCGCCTGCTGCATCCAGATCGAAAACCAGGTCTCCGACGAGAAGCAGTGCGGCCACCAGGACGGCAAGGTCACCGTGCCCCACGAGGACTTCCTGGCCAAGATCAATGCCGTGCGCTACGCCTTCCTGGAACTGGGCGTGGACGATGGCGTCATCGTCGCCCGCACCGACTCCCTGGGCGCCGGCCTGACCCAGAAGATCGCCGTGACCAAGGAGCCCGGCGACCTGGGCGACCAGTACAACGCCTTCCTGGACGGCGACGAGATCACCTCGGCCTCCGATATCGACAACGGCGACGTGGTCATCAAGCAGAACGGCAAGCTGGTCAAGGTCAAGCGCCTGGCCTCCGGCCTCTACCAGTTCAAGCCGGGCACCGGCGAGGATCGGGTGGTGCTGGACTGCATCACCAGCCTGCAGAATGGCGCCGACCTGCTGTGGATCGAGACCGAGAAGCCCCACGTCGGCCAGATCGCCGGCATGGTCAACCGTATCCGCGAGGTCTGCCCGGACGCCAAGCTGGTCTACAACAACTCGCCCTCCTTCAACTGGACCCTCAACTTCCGCCAGCAGGTGTTCGATGCCTGGGAGGCCGAAGGCCGTGATGTCGGCGCCTACGACCGCGCCAACCTGATGAGCGCCGAGTACGACGCCACCGAACTGGGCCGCCTGGCCGACGAGTGGACCCAGAACTTCCAGCGCGACGCCTCCCGGGAGGCGGGGATCTTCCACCACCTGATCACCCTGCCCACCTACCACACCGCGGCCCTGTCCACCGACAACCTGGCCAAGGGCTACTTCGGCGACGAAGGCATGCTGGCCTATGTGGCCGGGGTCCAGCGCCGCGAGATTCGCGAGGGCATCGCCACGGTCAAGCACCAGGACATGGCCGGCTCCAATATCGGCGATGACCACAAGGAGTTCTTCCACGGCGATGCGGCCCTCAAGGCCGGTGGCAAGGACAACACCATGAATCAGTTCTGATCATGGCACCAAGGTGAAACTGGAATTGGGGGAGGCGAAAGCCTCCCCTTTTTTTGCTCTGCGCGGCTCGGAATGCGGCCACGACCGTGCGCACTCTGATGCGCAAGCACGGAGATACGCAAGCGAGAAAGGCGATAGGGGCCACCATAGCTTGGCGCGAATGGCAGCGGAAAACCCGGCAACCCGGTGTCTGAGATTTCTGCGCGACGGGGGCTCTTCGCTAGGGGATGGGCCCCAAGGAACAAGGAGCAAGGAGCAAGGAGCAAGGAGCAGGGAGCAGGGAGCAAGTCCCCCCATAGAAAACGCCCCCCTTGCCGAGGCAAGGGGGGCGACGTTTATGGCCAGGTCGGGTGACTTACTCCTCGTCGACGGCGGCCATGCGGGTCTCCCCGGCATGCACCTCTTCCCAGGCCTCGTCGAGGGTGTAGCCCAGGCGGGTATCGATGGTGTCGATCACCTCGAGGGCGTCTTGCAGGGACTCGCCTTTGCCCTTCAGGGCGACCACTAGCCGGGCCAGGTCCTTTTTGCTGAAGCTGCTGGCAATAAGGTCGGCTTGTTGGCTCAGTTCGGTGCAGTTCATGGTGTCGTTCCTCTTGTAAGGTCATCACTGCCCTGGGAGCTTGTCTCGGGCAGCCATCTGCGATGGTGATTGGTGCCTTAGCTACGCTTTCCGGGCCGGGTAAGCGCCCGGTACTGCAACTGCGATGGGTCACAAGCTTGGAAAGACCTTCGCCACTGGCGCCCGGATCAAGGAAAAATGGCGCCTGGGTCGTAGCCGAGTCCAGGTCGGTGAATCGGGGGTAACGATCCCCTGCCCTGAACCATGAATTCACTATGGTGCAGTGCAAGAAACCTCACAATGCGCCATTGGGCGCAGCGCGGGTTGTAGCCGGACTACATGGGTGTCGACGGGTAGCACTGCCGGTAATTGATTTACCGAAAGAGAAGAGCCACCGGCCAGGAGTGGCCGACGATATTGAACCCCGAGCGCCCCCACCGGCACCATCCTGCTTTCGCCTACCCCGGGACCGGCACACGCGCCGGGGCATTTCCGACTAGACTGGACGGCACACGGCCGGCCAAGACTGGTCAAAGCTTCGAAGCAAGGATAGAATCCAGTTAGCAAACAGTGTTCAATAACCTGTTTTCCCCATTCGACAGGATGTCCCGGGCCTCGTCCCGACCGACCGCCTCAGGAGGTTCACCATGAAACGTCTGCTTCCCATCCTCGCCATCGGCGCCCTGACCCTGGCCGGCTGTGCCAATACGGCCCCCTATGGCGGCAACGTCTATCGGGGCAATCAGGCCCAGACCGCCCAGAGCGTTACCTTCGGCACCATCACCGCCCTGCGTCAGGTGCAGATTCAGGCCGATAGCCCCTCCGGCAATGCCCTGGGCACCGTTGGCGGCGCCGTGATCGGTGGCCTGCTGGGCAACCAGGTGGGCGGCGGCTCCGGCCGCCAACTGGCCACCGCCGCCGGGGCCATCGGGGGGGCCATGGCCGGCTCCCGTATCGAGGACTCGGTCAACCGCACCGCCGCCTGGGAGATCGAGGTTCGCAAGGACAACGGCCAAAGCGTGGTGGTCGTGCAGAAGGCCGACCAACCCTTCCAGGTCGGCCAACGGGTGCGCCTGATCGGCAGCGGCGCCAACCTCAGCGTCGCTCCCTACTAAATCTCGCCGTCGCGCCCCTTCTAGTAGAAGCCACCCTTCTAGTAGAAGCCACCACGAAAAAGCCCGCGGCCTTGGCCGCGGGCTTTTCCTCGTGATCCATTGGGGCCCGGAAACCGGGCCTCGACTCAGTGCAGCTTGGCCTTGCTCATGGCCCAGCACACCAGCTTGCCGCCGATGGTGACCACCAGGGCGATCACGATCAGGGTCAGCAGCACGTCCACGGGGCGCACGATAAAGGTGGCCCCCAGCACCGCCAGGGCCGGGCACCAGACCCAACGTTCGTCGGTGCCGGTGCGCAGCACCTCGGGCAGCTTCTTCTCGAAGACGCCACCGAGGCCATGCTCCCAGCGCTTGAGGCTCAAAAACAGGATAATCGCAAAGCTGATCAGCCAGATCAGGGTCAGGGTCATGGTCGCTCTCCGCCGGGATTCGGTCACGGGTCAGGATGAAGAAAAGGTGAGGCTAGGGTAGCCCTGGCACTCGAGCCGCGCAACCGCCACGCAGTGGCTTGAATCAACGTCATGCGCGGAGCCGGAAAGCTGAAAAAAATCCCTATCCCCCTGACAGCCCCCAACCCACCACGTTACCATTGTCAGGACATGCACTCATCGAAAGGTTCCTCAATGCAAATTGCACAAAATGCCGTGGTCGCGTTCCACTACACCCTGACCAACGATGCGGGTGAAGTGCTGGACAGCTCCGAAGGCCGCGACCCGCTTACCTATCTCCACGGCGCCGGGAACATCATCCCCGGGCTGGAGAAGGAGCTGGAGGGACGCGAAGCCGGCGAGAAGCTGCAGGTCACCGTGGCCCCCGCCGAAGGGTATGGCGAGCTCCAGCCGGCACTGGTGCAGGAAGTCCCCCGCGATGCCTTCCAGGGCGTCGAGGAAGTGCAGCCGGGCATGCAGTTCCAGGCCCAGACCCAGGGCGGTCCGCTGATGGTCACCGTGACCAAGGTGGAAGGCGACACCGTGACCGTGGATGGCAACCATCCGCTGGCCGGCCAGACCCTGAACTTCGACGTCGAGATCGCCTCCGTGCGTGAAGCCAGCGACGAAGAAGCCGAGCACGGCCATGTGCATGGCGAGGGCGGCGTCGAGCACTAAGCTCTCGGCACGCGCCAACCGCATCGAAAGGGGGCAGCCAGTGGCTGCCCCCTTTCGCGTCTATCGCCGGCTCACCCCGCGGGAGGCCCCTGGCGAAGCGGCCGCTCCCCTGCCACGCCGCCGCCAGGCGAAGTAGCGCCGCAACCCGCCCAGCAGGCGCTCGGGCTTGTGGGCATTCTTCCAGGCCCCGGCACTGGCCTTGGCCGCCTCGGAGAAGGTCGGGTAAGGATGGATGGTCCCCAGCAGCTTGTTGAGGCCAATGCCCTGGGTCATGGCCAGGGTGAACTCGCCGAGCAGCTCCCCCGCCCCATGACCGACGATGCTGGCGCCGAGGATGCGATCCCGGCCCGGTACCGTCAGCACCTTGATAAAGCCCCGGGTCTGGCCATCGGCGATGGCGCGATCCAGCTCGCTGAAGTCATAGCGGGTCACCTCATAGGCGATCCCCTCGTCTCGCGCCTGCCGCTCGTTGAGGCCCACCCGGGCCACCTCCGGCTCGCAGAAGGTGACCGCCGGCAGGTTGCGATACTCGACCCGGAAGCGCTTCACCTCGCCGAACAGGGCATTCACGGTGGCATGCCAGGCCTGATGGGCACCGGCATGGGTCAGCTGGTAGGGCCCCGCCACATCGCCGCAGGCCCAGACATTGGGCAGCAGGCTGCGCAGGGTCTCGTCCACCGCCAGGGTGCCATCGGCGCGGGTCTCGATGCCCAGCGCCTCCAGCCCCAGGCCCTCGACCCGCGCCTCGCGCCCCGTCGCCACCAGCAGGCGATCGAAGACCAGCCGCTGCCGCTCGGGGCCCTGGTCGCCGTCGCGCTCGATGACCAGCACCTTGCCCGCATCGCCGTGGCTGGGGCCCGCCTCGATGGCCACCGCCCGCCAGCCCAGGTGGAGCGATACCCCCTCCTCGCGGAGCTGTTCGGCCAGCACCTCGGTCACATCCTCATCTTCCCGGGGCAGCAGCCGGGGCCGGCGCTGCACCAGGCTGACGCGGCTGCCCAGGCGCGCGAAGCTCTGGCCCAGTTCACAGCCGATGGGGCCGCCCCCCAGCACCACCAGGCGCTCGGGGAGCGACTCCAGTTGCCAGAGGTTCTCGGAGGTCAGCGGTTCGATGGTCTCCAGCCCCGGCAGTGCCGGCAGCCGCGGCCGGGCCCCGCTGGCGATGATCACATGCCGCGTGGTCAGGGTGCGTGGGCCGACGCTGACCTCCCAGGGCGTCGTCAGCCGCGCCTCCCCCTGGATCACCTCGACGCCCAGCCCCCGGTAGCGCTCGGGGCTGTCGTGGGGCTCGACCCGCCGAATGGCGTCATGCACATGGGCCATCACCGCCTTGAAGTCGACCCGCGGCTCGCCGGCCTCGATACCGAAGCGCGGTGCCTGGCGTACCTCCTGGGCCAGGCGCGCCGCACGAATCAGCGCCTTGGAGGGCACACAGCCGGTGTTGAGGCAGTCGCCGCCCATCTTGTCCCGCTCCACCAGGGCCACCCTGGCCTTGACCGCCGCGGCGATATAGCTGGCCACCAGGCCCGCCGAGCCGGCGCCGATCACCACGATGTCGTAATCGAAGCCCCGGGGCCTGGCGTAGCGAGCCGCCAGGCGACGCCGCTTGAGCAGGGCCACCAGGCCCCGGGCCAGCCAGGGGAAGAGGCCGATCAGCACGAAGGAGGCGATCAGGCTCGGCGAGAGGATGCCGGACAGCGATTCCAGCTGCCCCAGCTCGCGGCCGGCATTCACATAGACCAGGGTGCCCGGCAGCATGCCCAGCTGGCTGACCCAGTAGAAGGTGCGCACCGGCAGGCGAGTCAGCCCCATCACCAGGTTGATGACGAAGAAGGGAAAGAGCGGAATCAGGCGCAGGGTAAAGAGGTAGAAGGCCCCCTCGCGGCGAATGCCGGCATTGATGCGCGCCAGCTGCCCGGCGAAGCGCCGCTCCAGGGGCGCCTGGGCCAGGGTCCGGGCGATCAGGAAGGCCAGGGTCGCGCCCAGGCTGCTGGCGAAGGAGACGATCACCAGCCCCCAGCCGAGCCCGAACAGGGCTCCGCTCAATAGCGTCATCAGCGCCGCCCCGGGCAGCGAGAATGCCGCCATCAGCACATAGAGGACGAAGAAGCCGCCGCCCACCCGCCAGGGCTGCTCGGCGAACCAGGCCTGGAAGTCGGCCTGCTCGGCCTGGAGGTTCGCCAGGGTCAGGAACTCATGGGCTCCACCGAGGAAGAAGGTGGCCACGGCGATGGCCACCAGGGCAAGCAGGAAAAGACGACGCCGCTGCATCACGAGAGTCTCCAAGAGGAAAAAGGGGCCAGGCAAGCTTGCCTGCACTTGTGCCTTGAGTCACCCACCGGCGGCCTTTCCTTACAGTCCCTGACGGGGAACCCTTGGCGGCACGACGGGTCTCCTGGACACCCCCCCAGCGACGAGGACTCCCCATGCGCCCTCTTTCTCTGCTCCTGTTGACTCCCCTGCTGCTGCTCGGCGGCCTCTCCCAGGGCCAGGCCCAGGAGCCCGCCCGCGCGGTCTTCGCCGGGGGCTGCTTCTGGTGCGTCGAGGAGGCCTATGACAAGGTCGACGGCGTGCTCGCGACGACCTCCGGCTTCAGTGGCGGCCGGGTGGAGGCCCCCAGCTACCAGCGGGTGGTGGCCGGCGGTACCGGCCATGCCGAAGTGGTGGAGGTAACCTACGACCCCGACGTGGTCGACTACCAGGACCTGTTGCATGTGTTCTGGCGCAATGTCGACCCCTTCGCGGTGGATCGCCAGTTCTGCGATGCCGGCGACTCCTACCGCAGCGCCCTCTTCCCGATGAATGCCGAGCAGCGTGAGCTGGCCGAAGCCAGCCTGACCGCCGTGGAGGAGCGCTTCGGTCGCGAGGTGGCCACCGAGATCAGCGACTTCGAAGCCTTCTACCCCGCCGAGGCCTACCACCAGGATTACTACCAGAAGAACCCGCTGCGCTACCGCTTCTACAAGTCCGCCTGTGGTCGCGAGGATCGCCTGGCGGAGGTCTGGGGCGACGAGGCCGGCGGCCTGCCGCTGCCCTGAGGCGGCCGGTCGCTGACCCAGCGCCCCAGGGCGAGGGCGATGCCCAGGGGCACCAGCAGCAGGGCCAGCGAGGCCACCACCACCCCGGGCCACTGCCAGAGCCGCCAGAAAGGCTCCAGATACAGGGTGCCGAGGCTGGCCCCCAGGTAGTAGCAGACCAGATAGAGCGCCGAGGCGCTGCCCCGCGCGCCCCGGGCGTGCAGTCCCACCCAGGCCGAGGCGGTGGCATGGGCCAGGAAGAAGCCGAAGGCATTGAGGGTCAGGGCGGCGAAAATCCCCGTCAGGGAGCCACCCAGGGTCCCCAGGCTGCCCAGCATCAGCAGACCGATGCCGAATACCATCACCCGGGGCTGGGCGAAGCGCCGCGTGATCCGCCCCGATAACGCGGCCCCCAGGGTTCCGCCCAGGTAGGTCAGGAACAACACCCCCAGCCAGCGCGACGAGAGCTCGTGGGGCGCCTCGCTCAGGCGAAACGTCAGGTAACTGTACTGGTTGATAAAGACCAGGAAGCTGATCCCGCCGATCAGATAGGCCCCCAGCAGCGGCGGATGGCGTAACTGGGCGGCCAGCCCGGCGGCGATGGTCCGCGGCGTCAGGGGGGCGGGCCGGAAGTGCCGCGCCCGGGGCAGCAGCCACCAGAACAGCGCCACGGCGACCAGGCTGAGCCCGCCGATCAGCAGGAAGGCGGCCTCCAGGCCCCACCACTCCCCCGCGGCGCCGCCCAGCAGGCGCCCGCCGATGCCACCCAGGGTATTGGCCCCGATATAGAGTCCCACCGCCGCGCTCAGCGCCCGGGGCTCGAACTCGTCACCCATCCAGGCGATGGCCACCGCCGGCAATCCCCCCAGCATCAGGCCCTGGAGCACCCGCAGCAGCAACAGCCCCTCGAAGCCGGGCACCAGAGCGAGGCCCAGGCTGGCCAGGGCACTGAACAGCAGGGTCAGGCGCATGATGGCTCCCCGTCCCAGGGCGTCGGAGAGGGGCCCGAAGAGCAGCAGGGCCAGGGCCACCGCCAGGGTCGCCGCGGACATCACCAGGCCCGCGGCCAGGGTCGAGACGCCATGCAACTCTCGCAGCGCCGGCAGCAGCGGCTGGGGCGCATAGAGGTTGACGAAGACGATGATGGATCCCAGGCAGAGGGCCAGGGTGGCGCGCCACCAGGCGCGGCTGTGCAGTGCAATCATGACGGACTCCGACTCGGCAGCCCAGGTTCGCCGCCCCACAACGATAAGTGAAACCGCTTATTTAGCGCCGACTTTCGTACAACACCTAGGAGTCGAACCAGGTGGTGCGCTGGGCCAACTGGGTAGGCTCCATGGGGCGCCGGGCCTGCCAGTAGTGGCGTCGCCAGTAGACGTTGTCCAGCTCGGAGAGGATCACCCCCTGGGAGGTGGAGGCGTGGAGGAAGTAGCCCTCCCCCACGTAGATGCCCACGTGGCGGTAGGCGCCGGGGGGACGGAAGAAGACCAGGTCGCCCACCAGCAGCTCGTCCCGGGCCACCGGGGTGCCCTCCTGGACCTGGGCCCGGGTGGTGCGCGGCAGCTCGATACGGAAGTTCTCCGCGAAGACCCGCTGGACCAGCGCCGAGCAGTCGATGCCCCGGGACGACTCCCCGCCCAGGCGGTAGGGGGTGCCCACCCAACGCTCGTGGGCATCCAGCAGCGCCTGGCGCACCCGGGCCAGGGCCGGGTTGGAGAAGTCCAGGGAGGCACCATCCTCGCGGGGCGACATCAAGGCGCCCTCGGCCAGGGAGGGCAGAGGGCGCTCGAAGTAGGCGACATCGTCGGGAGGGACGGCCTCCCGGGGGGCCGAGGCACAGCCGGCGAGTGTCGCCAGCAGCAGGCCCACCCCGGCCAGACGCCGGACATCCCGGCGTATCGCGCCCCTTTCGTTCCTTGAAATCACGCCTCGAACTCCCTTCTTGCGGCTCTGGCCCTGTCAAAAATCCTTCACGACTATAATCGATCGTTCGAATGCCTGGGAAGCCTCGGCTCAATGCAGGGTACGCGCATCCCCGGGCAGGGTATCGATATGCAGGGGCGCCCAGTGGCGGGGCCGCGCCCCGGGAAAGTCGAGGCTCGCCCAGCTACCGGCCAGCGGCGGCGCCCCGCTGAGCCAGGCCACCAGGGCCTCCCGGAAGCTGGTCAGGTACGGCTCCCGCTCCTCGGTCTCGCCCATGAAAAAGGCGAAACCGGCATAGAGGCCGCGGGCATAGCTCTCCCAGCCCGAGTAGTGGGCCTGGGCCAGGGTCAGGGCGCGGTCGAGCACCGCGGCGAAGGCCTCGGCCTCCAGCCACCCCAGCTGACGCCCGGCGATGGCCAGATCCACCGCCTGGGCGACATCCCAGGCGGTCATGTCCACCTCGTTGCAGCCGGCATCGTTGTCGCGCACCCGTTGCAGGCGCAGCAGGTGGTTGCGCTCCTCCTCGCCGCAATCCCCGGACTCGAGGATGGCGATCTCCGCCTCCAGGCGCTGGGGATTCAGGGTGTAGGGCGCATAGTTGATCTGGTACTCCTGGCGATCCCCGGAGGCGAGCAGGAAGTCGAGGAAGTCGCGCAGCCCCTCGGGCCCCTGCAGGCCATAGTGACCATCGATCCACTCGCGGATCGCCGCCACCTCCCGGGGGCTCTCCGGCAGGGGATCGCTCCAGGCCCCGGCATTCAAGGGCCCCACCAGTCCCAGGGCGGTAAAGCGGGTCAGGTCGGGACGCGGTCCCGGTTCCTGCCAGGCCGACGCCTGCCAGTCCAGGTAGTGGAAGGGACTGCCGGGGTCCTCCAGGTGCCAGCGGATCTCGTGGCGCATCGGCGGCTGCCCCTCCTCCGGCAGCGCCTGCTCCCACTGGGCCCAGGCCTCCAGCAGGCGCCGCGGGGTGGGATAGAAGCGACACAGCACGCTGCGCAGCGCCTCCGCCAGCTCGGCCAGCCCCGCGGCCGCGAAGTCGCCGCTGTCCATGGCCATCTGCAGATAGAAGGCGTACTTCTCGGCCATATGGATAGTCGCGGCGTGGCGACTGCAGCCCTTGAGGCGCTCGCGCAGCGTCACCGCCTCCGCCGCCGGGCGGCCGAAGGGCGTCTCCAGGGCCGGCAGCGCCCGGTGCTGGGCATCCGCCGCCAGTTGGTTGAGGTGGTGCGCCTGGGCGGGCAGCCAGTAGCGGGCCAGGCCCGCCACGCCATCTTCCGGGTAGAGTCCCAGGCTCTCGCGCAGGTAGTGGCGGGCATCCTCCCGGCGACTCTCGTCCAGGGCGAGATCGAGCCCCTGACGGAACATCAGGTCGGGCTCGCGCACCGCCGCCAGGCTCAGCACCCAGTGGCGCGGGTCACGGCGCCAGGCCCGCAACAGCGCCGCGGCGGCCCGCTGCTGCTCGTCGCTGACCAGTTGGTGCATATCGAAGCGCCAGGGAGAACCCGGCGAGTGCAGCAGCAGCCCCCAGTCCCGCTCCAGTTCGGCCATGCCGTCGCGTCCCTCGTAGAGGCTGCGCCCGCGCTGGTAGGCGCTGACCAGCGCCAGCCAGTCGCTGTAGCGATGGTGGAGGAGATCGGCGGCATGCACGGCGAACCCCTCGGCCTCCTCGGCGCTGAGCCACTCCAGGCTCCAGCCCACGTAGGCCAGGTCGATCAAGCGCATCCAGTCCCAGGCCGCCCACTCAAGGGGTTCGCCGCGGGTCAGGAAGCCCAGCAGCACCTGGCCATAGGGGCGCCCTTCGCCGAGGCCATCGAGCCATTGGCGACGCGCCTCGGGGGCCTGATCGAGCAGCTTGCCGGCATCCAGGTCCCAGCCATAGCGATCGCCCTGGGCGCTCAGCCACAGCATCAGGCGCAGCAGGTCGTCACGGTTCTCGACCTTCCACACCTCGCGCAGCCAGGCCTGGGCCTCGGGCCAGTCGATCCCCGCCGCCGGCGGCAGGGCCACCACCGGCGAGAAGGCGGCCCGCAGCCGCCATACCGCCTCCCCGGGGGCATCCGGCCACAGCGAGGTCGAGGGGGCGCGACGCCCCAGGGTCTCGGCGAGGCGCTCCCAGGTGATGCCCTCGCCCTGGTGTTCCAGCAGCGCCAGGGCCTCGCAGGCCTCGAACAGGCCATCGTCGCCGCGCACCCAGCCCTCGGCACTGCGCGCATGCATCACCGCCTGCAGCCAGTCGTCGAGCTGACCATGGTGGGCACTGATGCTCTCCGCCAGGCAACGCACCCAGGCCCGGGCCCGGGCCTCGGGCAGCCAGCCGGCGGCACTGGCCAGCGCCAGCAGCTCCAGGGCGGCCAGCTGCTCGGCGGCATTCTCCGCCCCGGGCACCAGGGCGGCCACCAGGCGCCAGCCCAGCTCGCCACGATCGGCGCAGCCCAGTTCGACGAGACGCGTCGCCGCCATGCCGGCATCCACGACGGTGGGATCGGGCTCGAAGGCCCAACCGCACAACACCAGCTGCTGGGCCCACCAGGCGTTCAGGGGATCAACCAAGGCTCACCTCGACACTCATATGCAATCGCAATCGGCGCCTAGTGTAGCGGAAAGCGGCGGCGGCGCCGATGGCGGGGCATCATCCGGTGAGTTTCTCTTCGCCATCAGGCAGGCAGCGGCGTCTCCATGGCGGCATAGGCCACCATCTCGACGAGCATCTCCTCCCGGGCGAAGCCGGAGACGATGATGGCCGCCCGGTTGGGGTAGGGCTCGCGGACGTACTCAGCGTAGACCCGGTTGACCGTGGCCAGGTCCTCCCGGGCGGTGACGTAGATCAGTACCTGGGTCAGGGCTTCCGGGCCGGCGCCCGCCTTCTCCAGGGTGTGGACCAGGTTATCCAGGGTCTGGCGAGTCTGGGCCTCGATCCCGCCGTCCACCACCTGGCCGTCGGCGCCGATGGGGATCTGGGCGGTGAACAGGATGCCGTTGCCCACGACGGCCCATTCCAGGGGCGCCTTGGAGGCGAAGAGGTCGGTGCTTACGGGATGAATCATCGGTCGGTGTCTCGTCTCAGTCGTTGTCGTTGGTGCCGGCTCCGGCACCCTCTCGGGAAGCGTCGGTGGCCTCCACCAGCATGCGGGTGGCGAGGTGCTTGAGGCGTTCCCAAACGGCCTCGTCGACCTCGATGCCCTCGGCCAGGGCCTGGTTGCGGCAGGCCAGCAGGTCGGATTCGTCGTGGCGCGCCAGCAGGTCGTAGCGGTAGTCGGAGCGCATTGCCGGCAGCAGATCCACGTGGTTGGCCATCACCAGGGTGATGCCGTCGTTGGGCTCGTTCTCCTCCGGCACCTCCTGCACCGCGTAGACGCGAATCTCCGGCGCCGAGCCGTTGGCCCGGAAGCCCACCACCTGCTCGGTCAGCGGCTGCTGGACGTTGCGCCAGAAGGCGGTGACGTTCATGCCGCGACCGGCCAGGCGGGCCAGGTAGCCCATGATCAGTTGGCGATTGTGGCAGTGGCGGATCTTGGTCACCGAGAGCCCCCGGGCCCGGGCCTTGGCGAAGCCGAGCTCCAGGGCCAGGGTGGAGCTTCTCAGCACGCTCTGACCATGGCCATCGATCACCGCCAGGTCGCCGTCCTGGTAGAGCACGCTGGGCATCTCGTCGGGGTCCTCCTCGAGCAGGAAGTCCAGGCCGCGGCTCAGGGCGGCCAGGCCGCCGAGGCCGAAGCACTGCATCCAGGCGACCATGTCGGCGGCATCCGCGGCGTCGCCCTCCTCGAAGCCCATGCCGATAAAGGCCTTGCGGCACAGGCCCTGCAGCTCGTTGTAGGACGCCTTCATGATGTCACTCCTGCGCCTTGTCGTTGTGCCTGCCCGATGCCCTCGGGCTCCAGCGGAAAGCTCCAGTCATCGAAGTCTGCCAGGTCCCGGGGCTCGGCATTGAGCTCCTCGACCAGGGGCGCGCCCTGGAAGAGGGTGATGCGCACCCAGCGATCCGACTTGGGGTCGAAGCGGCTGGCGCCGAAGAACGACAGCTTGGTGCGCAGCAGGTGCATGGGCTTCATGTCCCGGTGCCAGAGGTTGGCGCGAATCTCCCCGTAGGGCGTCTCCACCATGGTCTGGATGCGCCGTATGATGTCCTTGTGCCGGGGGTGGGCAATCAGGAACTCCACCACCAGGGCCCGGGGGTTGGCCTCGAGAAACTCGGAGAGCACCCCATGGGTATGATGGACCCGGGGGGCGATGGCCAGCGGCAGCTCCTTGTCGGCACCGGGCTCGACGCCGCGCACGCCGAGCCGCGGCTCCTCCTTCTCGGCGGAGCGGTACCAGAACCAGTGGCGCGCCTCCGGGCACTCGAAGTCCTCGGCCAGGGCCCAGTCGTAATGGGTCTCGATCAGCTGCTTGAGGCGCACCAGGGGCATGTCCGGGGTCAGCTCCAGGCACTCCTCGGTGCCCATCCGATCCTCCAGCGGATCGACCCGCTCCGGGTAGAGTTCGATCAACAGGGTGTTGACCAGCTCCTGGGCCTCCAGCGGCAGGGTCCGCGCGCTCCAGGCCACCAGCTGTTGCCAGAGCGCCTCCTCCAGCGGTACTTCCTCGAGCCAGGCGATGACCTCCGGCAGGGCCGCCACGATGGCGGCATTGCGCGCGGCCTGGTCGGCGTCCTCGGCCACCGTCTGGGACAGGTGGCGCATGGCGCGCCGGGTCAGAGCGATCAGCCGCCGGCGGCTGTCCTCGTCCGGCGCCTGCTCCAGGGCCAGGGCCAGGGCGGTTTCCCGGCAGGTCACCCACTGCTGGATCAACTGGGGGTGGTTGATCAAAAAGGGCGCCATGCCGAGCCCGGTGGAGTTGCCGATACCCAGATAGCGGCGCAGCTCGGTGGCCATGGGCACCGCGGTCTCGGGGGCCCGGCCGCGGGCGATGTGCTCCACCTGCTCGATGGAGAAGTGGCGCAGCAGGTAGACCGCCAGCATCTGGGCCGAGAAGGGGCGCCGGAAGTCGGGGTTGTCCCGCAGGCGCACGAAGTCGGCGATGCCGAACTTGCCGTTGCCATAGACCGCCGTGGTCCGGTAGAGGTAGCCGACCCGGGTCAGCCAGGCCGGGTCGGGTTGCTCGCCGACGGACAGCGCCTCCACGAAGTGGGCGAAGTTGCGCAGGCTGCGGTTGGCCCGGGACAGCACCAGCAGCCGCGGATGCTGGCGCCCGGCCTCCTGCAGCGGCACGTTGGCGGCCATCTGCTCGAGCAGGGCGTCGTCCACGTCGCCCTCGACCACGCCGAAGGTGACGTCCCAGGCCTGGGCGATCACCCGGTCGGAGCGCTGGTCGTCCTCCAGGTGTTGGGAGAAGATCACGCCGTGATAGCGGCCCTGGGGCGTCTGCAGCCGATAGATGGCGATGCCGTGTCCCTGGTCGTCCAGGTCGAAGCGGGTGCGGCTGATCTGCCAACGCTGGCGGGCCATCTGGCGGATAAGGCTGCGCACGAAGCTCAGGCGGCTGGCCGGCAGGCTACCCAGCCGCTCCATGTCCATGACCTCCTCGGCGGGGCGCAGCGGCACCACGGGGGCGGTCGGGTAGGCGAACTCAGTCATGCGCTTGCTCCGACTTGCGATGCGGGGACAGGCCCTGGGCGCGGGCCATGGCATAGGCGGCCTGGGGACCGGTCCACAGGGAAGGTAACAGCACCAACGACACCGGGATGGCGGTAAGCACGATGAACTGCTGCAGCACGCTGATCTGGCCGGCCCCCATGTACAGCAGGATGCCCGCCATCAGCGCCATGGCGATGCCCCAGAAGGCCCGTACCAGGGAACTGGGGCGGTCGTGGCCGGAGCCCACCACGGCGATGGCATAGCTCATGGAGTCACCGGTGGTGGCGACGAAGATGGTGGTCAGCACCAGGATGGCCACGGCCATCAGGGTGCCGCCGGGCAGCGCCTGGGCCACGGTCAGGGTGGCCACGTCGAACTGGAAGTTGTTGAGCGCCTCGGTCAGATCGATCACGCCGGTCAGCTGGAAATGGATCCCCGAGCCGCCGAGCAGGGTGAACCAGGCGGCGGTGGCGATCGGCGCCAGCACCGCGACGGCCAGGATCATCTGGCGGATGGTACGGCCCCGGGAGATGCGCGCCACGAAGATCGCCATCAGCGGGCCATAGCCGATAAACCAGGCGAAGAAGAACACCGTCCACCACTGCATCCACCAGGCCGGCGCCGTCTCGGCGGTCATGGTCGACATGGCGAAGAAGGAGGTCAGGTATTCGCCGAAGCCCTGGGTGAAAGCGTTGGTCAGGAACAGCGTGGGGCCGAAGACGAAGATCACCGCGGCGATGGCCAGTGCCAGGAAGACGTTGAAGCGGCTGAGCAGCTGGATGCCACGGTGGATACCGGTCACCGCCGAGGTCACGTAGACCGCGGCCAGGGCCACCAGGATCACCAGCTGGGTGCCGTAGCCCTCGGAGACGCCGAACAGCTCGTGCAGGCCGAAGCTCACCTGGGTGGCCAGGAAGCCGATGGGCCCCACGGTGCCGGCGACCACGGCGATCACGCACAGGGCGTCGACCACGCCGCCGAAGGTACCGCTCATCACTCGCTCGCCGAGGATCGGATAGAGCAGGGTGCGAGGCTGCAGCGGCTGGCCCTTGTCGTAGTGGGCGTGGGCCAGTACCACCGCGGTCAGCGAGCCGAGCACCGCCCAGGCCAGGAAGCCCCAGTGCATAAAGGACTGGGCCAGGGCCCCGGCGACCGCCTCGGCGGTGCCCGCCTCGGTGTCGAAGGCCGGGGGGGTGACCACGAAGTGATACACCGGCTCGCCGGCGGCGAAGAACACGCCGCCCCCGGCCAGCAGGGTGCACATGATGATCGACAGCCACTTGAAGGTACTGATTTCCGGGGTGGCGCGGTTGCCGATCCTGGCGCTGGCGGCGGGGGAGACGGCCACGCCGATGCCGATGAAGAAGGTCAGCAGCAACAACAGCTGGAAGTAGGACCCCAGGGTGCGGGCCGTCCAGGCGAAGCCGGTGCCGATGGCACCGGCCACCATATCGATATCATACAGCGACAGGGCGACGAACAGCAGGATGAAGCCCACGCTGAGCGTCAGCACGACGGGGTCGCCCAGGCGGTGCTCCCGCGGCGTGGAGGCCGCTTCGGTGGCGATATTGTGTTGTGTCATATCGATGACCTCTGGCTGAAGGGCCCGGCGGGGCCCGTTGTTATTGTCGGTCAGGCACGGTCGGGTCAGGCGATGCCGGCCCCGGCCGGGACGGCGGCGCGCTCCAGCAGCTCGACCCAGTTGCGTCCCATGACCCGCGCGATCGAGGGCTCGTCGAAGCCCCGCCGGCGCAATCCCGCGATCAGGTTGGGGAAGTCCCGGCTGTCCCGCAGCCAGGCGAGCGGCTTCGGCCAGTCGGCGTTGGCCTTGCTGCCCTCGCCGTAGTCCATCTCCTTGGACCAGCGGCCGTTGCGCATCCACTCCAGCACCGAGGTCGGCTGGGCCTGGCACAGGTCGGTGCCGATGCCGATATGCTCGATGCCCATCAGGTCGGCGGTGCGGGCGACCATGTCGCAGAAATCCTCGAGGGAGCAGTCCGGCCCGTTCTTCAGGTGGAAGGGGTAGGCCGAGAAGCCCAGGATCCCGCCGGACTCGGCGATGGCCCGGAGCACCCTGTCCGACTTGTTGCGCTTGGCCGGATGGAAGGAGGCCGGGTTGGCGTGGGAGATGATCACCGGCCGCTCGGAGATTTCCACGGCCTCCAGGGTCGAGCGCTCGGCGCTGTGGGACATGTCGATGACCATGCCCACCCGGTTCATCTCGCGGATCACCTGGCGACCGAAGCGGGTGATGCCGCTGTCCTCCGCCTCGTAGCAGCCGCAGGCCAGCAGGCTCTGATTATTGTAGGTCAGCTGCATGATCAGCAGCCCCAGGTCGCGCATCACCGCGACCATGTCGATGTCGTCCTCGATGGGCGAGCAGTTCTGGGCGCCTAGGAAAATGCCGACCTTGCCGGCCTGACGGGCGCGCTCGATATCCCCCGGCACGCGCACCGGCATGATCAGGTCGCCATGGGCCTCGAAGCGGCGGTTCCACTCGCCGAGGCGCGTCAGGGTCTCGCGGGTGTTCTCGTGATAGACCAGGGTGGCGTGGACGGCGTCGACGCCGCCCTCGCGCATCTGTTCGAAGATCTCCCGGGACCAGTTGGAGTACTGCAGGCCGTCGACGGTGAGCATTTCCTTGGACATGGGGTGCCTCCTCAGGCCTTGACGTAGCAGGTCTTGACCACGGTATAGAACTCGCGGGCGTAGCGGCCCTGCTCCCGGGGACCGAAGCTGGAATCCTTGCGGCCGCCGAAGGGCACGTGGTAGTCGGTGCCGGCGGTGGCCAGGTTGACCATCACGCAGCCGGTCTCGGCGCGGGCCTTGAAGTCGTTGGCGAGCTTCAGGGAGTCGGTGATGATGCCGGCGGTGAGGCCGAAGTTGGTGTCGTTGAGGGTGGCGATCGCCTCCTCGTAGTCACGGACCTTGATCACGCAGGCGATCGGGCCGAAGACCTCCTCGCGGTTGATGGCCATGGCGTTGGTGGTGTCGACGAACAGCGTCGGCGCCATGAAGAAGCCCTCGGTGTCGCGTGCCAGCCGCTCGCCGCCGAAGGCCAGGGTGGCGCCGTCGGCGCGGGCGCGCTCGACCCAGGCCAGGTTGGACTCCAGCTGGCGGGCATCCACGGCGGGGCCGATATGCACGCCCTCCTCCAGGGCATGGCCGACGCGGACCGTCTCGAGTTTCTTGATCAGCTTCTCGACGAAGGCATCATGGACCGCCTCGGTGACGATCAGTCGCGAGGAGGCGGTGCACTTCTGGCCGGTACCGGAGTAGGCGCCGGCGAAGGCGGCCTCCACGGCCAGCTCCAGGTCGGCATCGTCGGCGACGATCAGGGCGTTCTTGGAGCCCATCTCCAGCTGACACTTGACCAGGTTGCCGGCGGTGGCGGCGGCCACGCGGCGGCCCACGTCCAGGGAGCCGGTGAAGCTCAGGGCATCGATCTCGGGGCTCGAGATAAGGGCATCGCCGACGCTGCCGCCCGGGCCCATCAGCAGGTTGAAGGTACCGGCGGGCAGCGCCTGACGGCTGATGATCTCGGTCAGTGCCCAGGCGCTGGCCGGGACCAGGTTGGCGGGCTTGAAGATCACGGCGTTGCCGAAGGCCAGCGCCGGGGCGATCTTCCATACGGCGGTGGCCATGGGGAAGTTCCAGGGACTGATGATCCCCACCACGCCCACCGGCTCGCGGCGGGTATCGACCTCGATCCCCGGGCGCACGGAGTCGGCCCGCTCGTCGATCTGGCGCAGCACCTCGGCGGCGTAGTAGTGGAAGAACTGAGCGGAGCGATAGACCTCGCCCACGCCCTCGGCGCGGGTCTTGCCCTCTTCCCGGGCCAGCAGCTCGCCGAGCTCGTCCTTGCGAGCGACCAGCTCGTCGCCGATGGCCATCAGCACGCCGTAGCGCTGCTCCAGGCCGCTATGGCGCCAGGCGGCGAGACCGCGCTTGGCGGCGGCGATGGCCTGGCCGACCTGGTCGACACCGGCCTGGGCATACTCGCCGATCACGTCGCTGGTGTCGGAGGGGTTGAGGTTGGTAACGCTGCCCTGGCCATCGATCCAGGTGCCGTCGATGTAGAGAGAATGAACGTGGGACATGGGAACCTCCTTTGAGATGTTGACATCATCCTAGGAGAGCCTTTCAGATAAGGATAATCAATAATAAAGATGAAATGATAAGGCTTTCTTACCACTCTATCCGATCGAGGTCGCCATGCTGCCCGAGCTCAAGATTCAGCCCCTTCGCTATGTGCTGGCCATCGTCGATGCCGGTGGCTTCCATGCCGCCGCTCGCCAGCTGCATCGTACCCAGCCAGCGCTGTCGATGGCGGTACGCGACCTGGAGTCCCGCCTCGGTCAAGCGCTATTCGAGAAGGGCAGCGGCAAGCCCCTGCTGACCCCCTTCGGGCAGTGGTGCGAACCGCGCTTCCGCGAGCTGGTGGCCCATCACGACCGCCTCTGTCGGTCCGCCCTGGCCCTGGCCAGCCAACAGCGAGGTCGGGTGGATATCGCCGCCGTCCCCTCGGTCGCCAGCCGCCTGATGCCGAGCCTCCTGACCAGCTTCGTTCGCGACCACCCCGGCATCGAGATCAGCCTCCAGGATGGCCACTCCGAGCGCGTCAACCAGATGGTGCTCAAGGGCGAAGTGGAGCTCGGCATCACCAGTTTGTGGCTACCCGACGAGGCGTTGCACTTTACCCCCCTGCTGCGGGACGAGGTGGGGGTGGTGTGCCGCGACGACCACCCCCTGGCGCAGCATAAGCAGTTGCACTGGCAGGCGCTGGCGGGTCATCCATTGATCCGCAACGGCACCTCCCGTCTGCTGGAGGGCTCCCCCGCCGCCGAGCTGCTCACCCAGAGCACGTTATATATTTCCAACATGATCTCCCTGACCGCCATGCTCGAGGCCGGTATCGGCATCACCACCCTGCCGCGGCTGGCCTTCCAGGAGGAGCATGAGCGGCTGCGTTTCATCCCCCTCGCCGCGCCGCGCCTGGAGCGTCGCATCGGCCTGCTGCGCCGCTCCACCCAAAGCCTCTCCCCCGCCGCCGAGGCGATGCAGGAGCACCTGATGCGGCAATTGGCTTCCCGCACCGAGTAATGCCAGCCACGGAGCAGGACCGACGCGAGGCAGCCACCCACCGGGCCCAGGCATCCAAAAATATTTAACAGAGTGGGACTTGGCGAGACGTTTTAAATAATGCACACTGCGTTAAATATGATGCCAACACCCCCCCGGAGGAGCCATGTCCGTCCTGCCCGACTTCCTGATTCCCAAGGCCTATATCGGTGGCCAGTGGCGCGACGCCGAGCGTCGTTTCGCCGTAACCAACCCCGCCACCGGCGAGCTGCTCGCCGAGGTGCCGGACCTGGGCGCCGACGAGGCCCGCGAGGCGGTGGCCGCCGCCGAGGCCAGCTGGGCCGACTGGCGCCAGCGTCCGGTCAAGGAGCGCGCCGCCCTGCTGCGCGCCTGGTACGAGGCCATCATGGCCAACCAGGAGGCCCTGGCTCAGTTGATGACCCAGGAGCAGGGCAAGCCGCTGGCCGAGTCCCGGGGCGAGGTGGCCTATGGCGCCTCCTTCGTGGAGTTCTACGCCGAGGAAGCCAAGCGCATGGCCGGCGAGACCCTGCCCAGCCATGGCGTCGACAAGCGCATCCTGGTGCTGCGCGAGCCGATCGGCGTGGTGGCCGCCATCACCCCCTGGAACTTCCCGCTGGCGATGATCACCCGCAAGTGCGCCCCGGCGCTGGCCGCCGGCTGCCCGGTGGTGATCAAGCCCGCCGAGGCCACCCCGCTGACCGCCCTGGCCCTGGTGCGCCTGGGCGAGCAGGTCGGCCTGCCCGCCGGGGTGCTCAACGTGGTCACCGGCGAGAAGCCGGCCGCCATCGGCGAGGTGCTGACCACCGACCCGCGGGTGCGCAAGGTCTCCTTCACCGGCTCCACCCCGGTGGGCAAGATGCTGCTGGCCCAGTGCGCCGGCACCGTCAAGAAGGCCGCCATGGAGCTGGGCGGCAACGCGCCCTTTATCGTCTTCGACGACGCCGACCTGGACGCCGCCGTGGAAGGCGCCGTGGCCTCCAAGTACCGCAACTCCGGCCAGACCTGCGTATGCACCAATCGCCTGCTGGTGCAGTCCGGCGTCTACGAGGCCTTCCTCGAGAAGCTGGCGGCCCGGGTCGCCCAGCTCAAGGTCGGCAACGGCCTGGAAGATGGCGTCTCCCAGGGCCCGCTGATCAACCAGGCCGCCGTCGAGAAGGTGCAGAGCCATGTGCGCGATGCCCTCGACAAGGGCGGTCGCCTGATCTGCGGCGGCGAGCCCCACGCGCTGGGCGGCACCTTCTTCCAGCCCACCGTGGTCGCCGACGTGACCACCGAGATGAAGGTCGCCACCGAGGAGACCTTCGGCCCCCTGGCCCCGGTGTTCCGCTTCGACAGCGACGAGGAAGCCATCGCCATGGCCAACGCCACCGAATTCGGCCTGGCCGCCTACTTCTATGCCCGCGACTATCGTCGCATCTGGCATGTGATGGAGGGGCTGGAGTACGGCATGGTGGCGGTCAACGAGGGCATCCTCTCCACCGAGCTGGCGCCCTTCGGCGGCGTCAAGGAGTCGGGCCTGGGTCGCGAAGGCTCGCGGCACGGCCTCGAGGACTTTACTGAACTAAAGTATGTGTGTATCGGCGGCCTGTAAGCGCACGCCCCATCGACCCAAAGGAGGCTTTCTTATGAATAACGCTCAACTCAACGAGCTCAAGCAGCGCTACGTGGCCAAGGGTGCCGCCAGCCCCTCTCCCCAGTTCGTCGAGCGTGCCGAAAACGCCGAGCTGTGGGATGTCGAAGGCAAGCGCTACATCGACTTCGCCGGCGGCATCGGCGTGCTCAACCTGGGCCACCGTCACCCCAAGGTGGTCGAGGCGGTCAAGGCCCAGCTCGACAAGCTGATGCACACCTGCCAGACCGTGATCTCCTACGCCCCCTACGTGCAGCTGGCCGAGAAGCTCTGCCAGCTGACCCCGGTCAAGGGCGAGGCCAAGACCATGATGGTCAACACCGGCGCCGAGGCGCTGGAGAACGCCGTCAAGATCGCCCGCGCCGCCACCGGCCGCAGCGGCGTGATCTGCTTCGACGGCAGCTTCCACGGCCGTACCTTCATGACCCTGGCCATGACCGGCAAGGTGCTGCCCTACAAGAACGACTTCGGCCCCATGCCGGGTGACGTCTTCCGCGCCCCCTTCCCGGTGCCCTATCACGGCATCAGCGAAGAGGACTCCCTCAAGGCCCTGAAGACCCTCTTCAAGACCGATATCGCGCCGCATCGCACCGCCGCCATCGTCATCGAGCCGGTGCAGGGCGAAGGGGGCTTCTATGCCGCCTCCCCGGCCTTCCTCCAGGCCCTGCGCGAGCTGTGCGACGAGCACGGCATCCTGCTGATCGCCGACGAGGTGCAGTCCGGCTTCGGTCGTACCGGCAAGCTGTTCGCCCTGGAGCACAGCGGCATCGAGGCCGACATCATGACCATGGCCAAGTCCATGGCCGACGGCATGCCGCTCTCCGCGGTGGTGGGCACCGCCGAGGTGATGGACGCCTCCGGCCCCAACTCCCTGGGCGGCACCTACAGCGGTAACCCCCTGGCCTGCGCCGCGGCCCTGGCGGTGATCGAGGCCATCGAGGCCGAGAATATCCTCGAGAAGAGCGCCGCCCTGGGCAACAAGCTGGCCCAGCGCTTCGCCAAGTGGCAGGGCGACTTCGAGGCGGTGGACAACTGCCGCAACCTCGGCTCCATGGCCGCCTTCGAGCTGGTCACCGACAAGGCCTCGCGTACCCCGGCCCCGGAACTGGCCGCCAAGCTGTGCCAGAAGGCCAAGGAGAAGGGCCTGATCCTGCTCTCCTGCGGCTTCTGGAGCAACTCCATCCGCTTCCTGATGCCGGTCACCATCGAGGACGCCATCCTCGAAGAGGGCCTGGACATCGTCGAGCAAGCCCTCGAGGAAGTGGTCGGCAGCAAGGCCTCCGCCACCGCCTGAGCGATGACGGTAGCGCGCTGAAAACAAACCGCCCGGCCAACTGGCCGGGCGGTTTGTTTATGTACGGAGAGACGCGGTGCTACTTCTTGAGCATATTGATGCCCCAGAGCAGCACCACGGCACCGATGACCGCGGTCACCAGGGAGCCGATCACGCTGCCGGCCTCCAGGCCCAGCAGGCCGAACAGGAAGCCGCCGATCACCGCCCCCAGGATGCCCACCCCGATATTGCCGAACAGCCCGAAGCCGCCGCCACGCATCACGTGTCCGGCGATCCAGCCCGCCAGTCCTCCGATAATCAACCAGCCGATCAAGCCCATGGGCGACTCCTTGTCTCTCGCTGTGGGAAGGGTACCCGGGCAGTCTACCCGAGTTCAGAAGGAGGAGCCCGGTTCCTCGAGGAAGGCCAGCTCCTGCGGCGTGGATTCCCGCCCCAGGATGGCATTGCGGTGCGGGTAACGCCCGAAGCGCACGATGATCTCCCGATGGCGATGCTCGAAACGCAGGTTCTCCTCCAGCCCCGGCTGATCGAAGAGCCGCACGGCCTGGTCATGGATCGCCAGCGACTCGCTATGCATATAGGGCATATAGAGAAAGGCCCGCCAGGGCACCGACAGATGGCGATCCGTGCCCCGGGCCACCGCCTCCTGGGCCAGCACCAGCGCCAGGGGGTCCTGGGCGAAGGCCCCGGGGGCGTCCCGGTGAATATTGCGCGAGAACTGATCCAGCACCAGGATCTCCGCCAGGCGTCCCTGGGCGCTCTCTCGCCATGTCCAGAGTTCGCCGCGACCGGCCGCCGCCAGGGTGGCGCCGAAGGCCTCGGCGATGCGCCGGTCCAGGGCCGCGTCCTTGGCGAACCACTGGCGTGGGGTCAGGGTCTCGAACCAGAAACTCAGTACTGCCTGTGGCGATTCCGGCGCCATCGTCTGCTCCTTCGCTCGGGGCCCCGCGGGGCGATGGTCTCCAGCATAGGCGATACCGCCCCCGCTTTATTTCAACGATGTAACAAAACCAATAATTCACCAATAAAATATCGACCTTCGTCTAATGAGGCCCGACAGGTCTGGCCGTAGAATCCGAACTACTTAGTAAAATTACACAAACCACGCCCTCCGGGGGGCAGTTCAACGGCAAGGATCTTCCTATGCACGCCCTGACCCTAGTCTCCTTCCTGTTCTTCACCGGCCTGGTGGCCCTGATCACCTGGTGGCTGACCCGCCGCGACGACCACGAGAGCACCCGCGGCTACTTCCTGGCCGGCCGCAGCCTGACCTTCCCGCTGATCGCCGGCTCGTTGCTGATGACCAACCTCTCCACCGAGCAGATGGTGGGCCTCAACGGGGCCGCCTTCGCCGACGGCCTGAGCGTCATGGCCTGGGAGGTGATCGCGGTGATCGCCCTAGTGGCCCTGGCGCTCTTCTTCCTGCCACGCTTCTTGAGAAGCGGCATCGCCACCCTGCCCCAGTTGCTGGAGATCCGCTTCGACCGGGGCACCCAGCTGATCTGCAACATCATCTTCCTGATCGCCTATGCGGTGATCCTGCTGCCGATCATCCTCTACTCCGGCGCCATGGGCCTGCAGGGCATGCTCGACCTGCCCGGCCTCACCGGCATCGAGTCGCCCACCGCCCTGCTGTGGCTGACGGTATGGGTGGTCGGCCTGATCGGCGCCGTCTACGCCCTGTTCGGCGGCCTGCGCACCGTGGCGGTCTCCGACACCCTCAACGGCGTGGGCCTGCTGATCGGCGGCTTCGTGATCGTCTACTTCGGCCTCCAGGCGGTCAGCGGCGGCGACGGCGTGCTGGCGGGCTGGGAGCTGCTCAAGGCCAGCGACCCGCAGAAGCTCGACTCCATCGGCGGCCCGGAGCAGCAGGTGCCCTTCGCCACCGTCTTCACCGGCGTGCTGCTGCTGCACCTCTTCTACTGGACCACCAACCAGCAGATCATCCAGCGCACCTTCGCCGCCAGGACCCTGGCCGAGGGCCAGAAGGGCGTGCTGCTCACCGGCGCCTTCAAGCTGCTCGGCCCCCTCTACCTGGTGCTACCGGGGATCATCGCCTATCACCTCTACGTCGATCAGGGCGTGCGCGCCGACGAGGCCTATGGCCAGCTGGTGTTCAATGTCCTGCCCCCCTACCTCACCGGCTTCTTCGCCGCGGTGATGGTGGGTGCCATCCTCTCCTCCTTCAACTCGGCGCTCAACAGCACCACCACCATCTTCAGCCTGGGCATCTACAAGGGGGTCCTCAAGAAGGACGCCAGCGAGGAGCAGGTGGTGATGTCGGGCAAGATCTTCGGCTGGATCATGGCCATCGTCACCATGATCATCGCCCCGCTGCTGGCCGGCCAGGAGAGCCTGTTCGGCTACCTGCAGAAGATGAACGCCATCTACTTCATTCCCATCCTGGCGGTGGTGATCGTCGGCCTGCTCACCAAACGGGTGCCGCCGATGGCCGCCAAGGTGGCCCTGGTGGGCGGCTGCCTGCTGATCGCCGCCGGCTACTTCGTGCCGCCCTTCGACAAGCTGCCGATGATCATGCACGAGTTCCACTTCGTGGCGGCGGTCTTCGTGCTGCTGGTGGCGGTGATGCTGCTGATCGGCAAGCTGCGGCCGCGGCCCACCCCCTGGGTCCACGAGGACAGCGGCGAGGTGGACCTGACCCCCTGGAAGGGCGCCGTGCCCGTGGGGATCGTCCTGGTGCTGCTGGTGATCCTTATCTACGCCGCCTTCGCCGGCTAGCCCAAGGCCCGGCATCGCCCCGCCACCGACTGGCCCCGCCCCGTGTGGGGCCAGGTCGTTTCTGACCCTTGTGGCGCTCGACCAGGAGGGCCAGACTAGGAGTCTTAGCACGCAAAGGAATGTCGTCATGCCACTTACCGTGACCCTGCTGTCGCTCTGCCAGGCCCTGCTGATCAGCGGCAATATCCTCCTGATCGCCGTCTCGCCGCTGATCGGTGCCGCCCTGGCGCCGAGCCCCACCTGGGCCACGGCGCCGGTGGCCACCCAGTGGCTGGGGCTGATGTGCGCCACCATCCCCGCCTCCCTGCTGATGGCCAAGCTGGGGCGCAAGCGTGGCTTCGTGCTCGGCAACCTGATCGGCCTGGGCGGCGTCGCCGTCGCCGCCCAGGCCCTGGTGAGCGAACACTTCCTGCTCTTTATGCTCGGCACCTGGCTGATCGGCATCGGCATCGGCTTCGGTCAGCTCTACCGCTTCGCCGCCGTAGAAGCGGCCCCGGCGGCGCTGCGCGACCGCGCCATCGGCCTGGTGATGGGCGGTGGCGTGCTGGCGGCCTTCTTCGGCCCCTGGCTGGCCCGCACCAGCCGCGAGCTGGCCGACACCCCTTTCCTGGGCAGCTTCCTCGGCCTCGGCGTCCTCTACCTGCTGGCCCTGGCGCTGATCGCCCTGCTGCGCCTGCCGCCGCCGGCGGCTACCCATGGCGAGGGCCCCGCCCGGCCGCTGGGCACCATCCTGCGCCAGCCCACCTTCGTCGTCGCCGTGACCGCCGCGCTGATCGGTTACGGGGTGATGAACCTGGCCATGACCGCCACCCCCCTGGCCATGGCCGACGCCGGCCACCATTTCGATCACGTCGCCACCACCATCCAGTGGCACGTAGTGGCCATGTACCTGCCCTCCTTCATCACCGGCCGCCTTACCGCCCGCTTCGGGGCGCCGCGGATGATCCTCGCCGGCTGCCTGCTGCTCGCCGCCAGCGCCCTGGTGGCCCAGCTGGAGATGGGCGTCATGCGCTTCCACCTGGGGCTGATCCTGCTGGGGCTGGGCTGGAACTTCACCTTCCTGCCCGCCACCGGCCTGCTCACCGAGACCTATCGCCCCGCCGAGAAGGCCCGCACCCAGGCCGCCAACGAGTTCCTGGTCTTCTTCACCGTGACCCTCACCGCCCTGCTGGCCGCGCCCCTGATCAACGCCCTGGGCTGGGCGACGCTGAACACCTGGCTGCTGCCGCTGTGCCTGCTGCCGGTGGCGGCCCTGGCCTGGCAACGGCTTGCCAAGCCGGCCCTGGATCCTCACATTAGTGACTGACTCCACCACGCCCAGCCACGAGAACGCCCATGCGACCGCCCCTGGCCCGCGACGTTCAGGATCTGCTCGAACGGGGCCGTGACCGCCAGCTGCGACTGGCGGTGACCGGCCTCTCCCGCGCCGGCAAGACCGCCTTCCTTACCTCCCTGGTCAACCAGCTGCGCCATGCCGGCTTGGAGGCGCGCCTCGACCTGCTGTCCGCCGCCCGGGAGGGCCGCCTGCTGGGGGCCCGCCGGGTCGATCAGGGCGACCTCTCGGTGCCCCGCTTCCCCTACGACCCGGCCATGGCGGCGCTCACCGAGACGCCGCCCCGCTGGCCGGAGCCCACCCGGGGCATCAGCGAGCTGCGCCTGCTGATCCGTTACCGTCCCACCCGGCGCGGCCTGCTGGGCGGCGAGACCCGCCAGCTGACCCTGGACCTGTTCGACTACCCCGGCGAGTGGCTGCTCGACCTGCCGCTGCTGGGTCACGACTACGCCGGCTGGAGCCGGGCCCAGTGGCAGGGCCTGGGGCCGGCCCGCCGCGAGCACTTCGCCGACTGGCTGGCGGCGGTGAGCGCACTCGACCCGCTGGCCCCCGCCGACGAGGCGCAGCTGGCGGCGCTCGCCGAGCGCTATGCCGAGGGCCTGCGCTCGGCCCGGGAGGCGGGCTTCGCCGACCTGCAGCCGGGGCGCTTCCTGCTCCCCGGGGACCTGGAGGGCGCCCCGGTGCTGCAGTTCTTCCCGCTGCCCGGCCTCGAGGCGCTGCCCGCCGGCCGGCCGGCGCCGGAGAGCAACCTGGCCACCCTGACCCGCCGCTTTCGCCACTACCAGCAGCGGGTCGTCAAGCCCTTCTACCGGGAGCACTTCCGCCGCTTCGATCGCCAGATCGTGCTGGTCGACCTGCTCGGCGC
Source organism: Halomonas sp. NCCP-2165 (assembly GCF_023708045.1). NCBI lineage: Bacteria > Pseudomonadati > Pseudomonadota > Gammaproteobacteria > Oceanospirillales > Halomonadaceae > Halomonas > Halomonas sp. NCCP-2165. The sequence goes on along the minus strand of NZ_BRCY01000001.1, from coordinate 83,789 downwards.
CCTGGCCGCCGGCCCGGAGCGCTTCGACGACCTGGCCCGGGCGCTGGGTACCCTGATGCAGAGTTTCGACTACGGCAAGCGTAGCCTGCTCAACCGCCTCTTCGCGCCGCGCATCGACCGCCTGGCCATCGCCGCCACCAAGGCCGACCATGTCACCCCGGAGCAGCACCCACGGCTGGTCGGCCTGCTGGAGGCGCTGCTGGCCGAGCCCCTCAAGGAGCTGCGCTTCGCCGATGTGCCGGTCAAGGCCCTCTCCCTGGCCGCCATCCGCGCCACCGAGGCCCGAGCGGTGAACGCGGAGGGCGCCACCAGTCCCGCCCTGCGCGGCACCCTGCTCGACGGCGAGGAGGCGCTGCTGTTTCCCGGCGAGGTGCCGGAGCGCCTGCCGGCGCGGGACTTCTGGCGGCGCCAGGGCTTCGACTTCCCGGCCTTCCGCCCGCCACCGATCGACGGCGGCGCCCTGCCGCATCTTCGTCTCGATGCCGCCCTGGAGTGGCTACTGGGCGATAAGCTTCAATAGGACCCCTTTATATGAGCGATCCCCGCCCCGGGAAGCGATTCACCCTCGACGAGCCGCCCCCCGCCCAGGACGATCCACGCCCCGGGCAGCGCTTCGACGCCGCCCAGGCCAGCCGCCCCCTGGACGAGGAGAGCGAGGCGGGCCAGGCCGCGGCAACCCTCGACGGAGGCCTTTCCCGCCCTCGCCGGCGCCGCTGGGGGCTGCTGACCCTGCTCGGCGGCGCCCTGGGCCTGGGAGCCCTGGAGGGCGCCCGGACCCTCTATCGGGCCGCCCTCGGCGGCGACTGGCTGGCCGGCGGCTGGAGCCTCTTGCTGTTGCTGGCCCTGGGCCTGGGGGGCATGGCCCTGGGCCGCGAGCTCTGGCGACTCAGGCGGCTGCGCGGTCATGACCGACTCCGCGCGGCCCTGGCGGCGCTGCCCCAGGCGACGCCGGGCGAGGCCCAGGCCCTGGCGGAGCGGCTGCGACGCCGGCTCGGCCTCGACGACGATCACCCTCACTGGCGCGGTTACCTGGCCGCCCGGGCACCCCACCATGACGGCGCCGAGACCGCCGTGCTGCTGGCCCACCACCTGCTGGCGCCCCGGGATCGCGAGGCGCGACGGCTGATCTCGCGGATGTCCGGCGATACCGCGGTGCTGGTGGCCCTGAGCCCTTTGACCCTGGCGGACATGGCCCTGGTCGCCTGGCGCCACCTGGCCCTGGTGAATCGCCTGGCCCGGCTCTACGGCCTGGAGCTTGGCTATGCCAGCCGCCTGCGCCTGCTGCGGGCGGTGCTCTACCAGATGGCCTTCGCCGGCGCCAGCGAACTGGCCAGCGAGGCGGGCATGGAGCTGCTATCGATGAACCTGGCCGGGCGCCTCTCGACACGCGGCGCCCAGGGGCTGGGGATCGGCCTGCTGGGTGCCCGACTCGGCCTGCGCACCCAGCGCCTGACCCGCCCCCTGCCCTTCACCGAGGGCGAGGCGCCACGCCTCAGGGACCTGCGCCAGGATGTCTGGCAGCGCCTGCGACGCCTGGAGGCCAGCGACGAGTCGCCGCAAGCTTGATCCCGGTCAAGTCGCGATGACGCGGATGACCTAGGATGGAAGGCGAGTGCCGAGAATGGCGACGTCCCCCCGACGAGAAAGGAGAGGCCCCATGTATCAATCACTGCTGGTCGCCGTGGATGGTTCCGAGAACGGCAAGAAGGCCCTGGAGCTGGCCTGTCGCCTGACCCAGGGGGAGGCCACCCTGCATATCCTGCATATTCCCGAATCCCTGGCCCATGAGACCACCCTGGTCTGGGGCATCGGCGCCGTCTCCCTGGAGGCCAGCCGCCAGGACCTGGAGGCCGCCGGCAAGCAGGTGATCGAGCGGGCCGAGGCCCAGGCCAGGGAACTCGGCGTGGCCAAGGTGGAGACTCACCTGGGCCAGGGCGAACCGGCCCGCACCATCCTCGACAAGGCCAAGCACCTGAAGGTCGACACCATCGTGCTGGGCAGCCGCGGCCTGGGCGACCTGGCCGGGCTGGTGATGGGCAGCGTCTCCCACAAGGTGATGCACAGTGCCAAGTGCGGCGTGATCACCGTCCGCTGACTCTCCTCGGCTCGCGAGGGCTCTGACGTGGCCGGACCCCAAGGGGATGCCGGCCACGCTCAGGGAAGCGCGCGAGCCAGGCTGACCAGGCGCCGCGCCGCCTCCTCGGGGGAGATCGTCGGATCATTGAAGTAGCGGCTGACTATATCCATCCAGGCCCGCTGCGCCTCCCCGCCCAGCGCCATGCCATGGGCCAGGCTGGGCACCAGGGCATCCCCCGCCTCGGCGGCCCGAAAATCCCCGATGGCCGCACGGGCGCAGGCATCGAAGGCCGTGACCGCCAGGTCGCGGCGGGCGGGAATCGAGCCCTTGGCCCGATTGAAGGCGACCTGCACCTGGGGCGACAGCGCCAGTCGCGCCAGGTCGCGCTGGGCGGCCAGGTCCTCGGCCTCGGTGACCCGGAACATGGCCAGGCTGTCGATGGTGAAGCCGAAGGCACCCTCGGTGCCCGGCGCCGGGGCGCAGAGGTAGTCCTCGCCGGCGACCAGGCCGGCGGCGGCGAACTCCCCCTTGACCCAGTCCCCCATCAGCTGCATCGCGGCCTCGCCCTCGATCACCATGGCGCTGGCCAGGTGCCAGTCGCGCCCCGGCACGCCCTCGTCCATCAGCCCGCGCAAGCGCCTGAAGGTGGCGAGTGCCTGGATCATGGTGTCGCTGCCCAGGGCCTGGGGGTCGAGGGTCACCAGGGCGCGGCGGTAGAAGTCGACGCCGGCCTCCGCCAGCACCACCGTCTCGAAGAGGGTGGCGTCCTGCCAGGGCTGGCCGCCATGGGCCAGGGGCACGACGCCCGCCGCGCGGAGTGCCTCGCCGGCCGCGAATAGCTCGTCGAGGCTCGTCGGCATGGCGACACCGGCGGCCGCCAGTACCCGGGGATTGCCCCATAGCCAGTTGATGCGGTGAATATTCATCGGTACCGCAACATAGTGGCCGTCGTGGCGCATCCGCGCCGCCACCCGGGGCGGCAGCAAGGCGTCCCAGCCCTGCGCCTGGGCCACCGCGTCCAGCTCGCCGAGCAGCCCCAGCTCGCCCCACTCCTGGATCTCCGGTCCCTTGAGCTGAGCCGCCGAGGGCGGATTGCCGGACAGGGCCCGGGACTTGAGCACCGTCATGGCCCCCTCGCCGCCGCCCCCCGCCACGGCGAACTCCCGCCAGCGGTGCCCTTCGGCCTCGACCCGCTCGCGCAGCCGTGCCGCGGCCTGGGCCTCGCCGCCGCTGGTCCACCAGTGCAGCACCTCCACCTCGCCGGCCTGGATTCCGGGCGCGGCGCCCAGGGCGATCAGCAGGCTCAGTCGACGAAGCCGCGGACCGAACATCAGCGCGCCCCGGGGCCGTCGCGGCGGGGCAGGCTCAGGCGCACCACCAGGCCCCCCTCGGGATGGTTGGCGAGGGTCAGGGAGCCGCCCTGGGCGCGCAGGATATGCCGGGCGATGCCCAGCCCCAGGCCGCTGCCGCCGGTATGCCGGCTACGCGAGGGTTCCAGCCGCACGAAGGGCTCGAAGACCCGCTCACGCTGTGCTTCGGGGATGCCCGGGCCGTGATCGCGCAGGGTGATCGCCAGCGCCTCGGGACCATCGGCCAGGCGCACCTCGGCACGGCCACCGTAGAAGACGGCATTCTCCAGCAGGTTGCCCAGGCAGCGCTTCAGGGCCAGGGGCTTGGCCGCCAGCGGCGCCGCCGTCCCCGTCACCACCACCTCGCCCCCCTGCAGGCGCAGCTCGGCGGCGAGCGCCTCCAGCAGCGCCACCACGTCCACCGCCACCACCGCCTCCTGGAGATCGAGCCCCTTCACCGAGGCCAGGGCCCCCTTGACCAGCAGGTCCAGCTCGTCGAGGGAGGCACAGAAGCGCTCCCGCTGGTGGGGATCGTCGAGCATCTCGGCGCGCAGGCGCAGCCGGGTAATCGGGGTCTTGAGGTCGTGGGAGATCGCCGCGAAGAGGCGCTCGCGCTCCTCGACCTGGGCACGGATGCGCTCCTGCATGCGGTTGAAGGCCCGGGTCGTCTCGCGGGTCTCCCGAGGGCCCCGCTCCGGCAGGGGCGGCGCGTCCAGGTCATCGCCCAGCTGGCGAGCGGCGCCGGCCAGCTTCGCCAGGGGCCGAGTCACCCCGCGGATGCCCAGCCAGGAGAGCCCCACCACGGTTAACAGCACGATCAGCACCGCGAAGAGGCGATCCCCGGCCAGCCAGCGGCCACCGGCGAAGAGCTCCGGCACCGGCAGCAGGGTCGCCACGTAGAGCCATTCCTGCGGCGCCAGGGCCAGCTGGACCACCAGGATGGGCGGCGACAGGGGCTCCATCAGCAGGCTGTGCTGTCCCCAGCGCGGCGGCAGGTCGTGGAGCAGCACCTCGTTGTTGAGCAGGCGCAGGGTCTCGGCGCGGGAGAACTCGACCCGGGCGTCGCGGATGCCCAGCTCCTCACCGAGGACCCGCCGGAAGTTGCCCACCACCAGGGCCTGTTCGCGGCCCTGGCCGATCTCCTCCACCGGGATACGGTGATCGTTGATGCTGACGAAGAAGCGGGTCCCGCCCATGCTGCGCAGCTGATCCAGGACGATATGCCGGTAGTCATGGGGCAGGGAGCGGAAGAAGCGCACCGTGGAGGCGACGCTGTAGGCCACGTTGCGGGAGAGCTCGTCGAGCTGCTCGAGGCGACTGGCCCGGGCCTGGGCGGTCCAGATGGCATAGCTGGCGAGCTGGGCGCTGAGCACGCCAGTGATCATGATCAGCACGAAGCGGCCGCGCAGGGTCCGCGGCAGCAGCCGATGCAATCGCCGCCGAGCCCCCGCCACCATGCTAGGCGAGGGCCTCGACCCGGGTGGTCAGCACATAGCCGGCGCCGCGCACGGTACGGATCAACTGGGAGTGCTGGGCATCCTCGCCCAGGCGCTGGCGCAGCCGGCACACATGCACATCGATGGAGCGATCCAGGGGCGGCGCCGGCCGCCCCCGGGTCAGCTCGAAGAGCGCCTCCCGAGAGAGCACCTCCTCCGGGTGCTCGAGGAACACCTGCAGTAGCTGGAAGTCGGCCCCGGAGAGGGGCAGGCGCGCCTCCTCGGCATCGATCAGCTCGCGGGTCACCCGATCCAGGCGCCAGTCGCCGAAGGCCACCAGCCGCGCCTGGGCGGGGCGGGGCGGTGCCTGCGCCCGGGTGCGACGCAGCACCGCCTTGATGCGGGCCAGCAGCTCGCGGGGATTGAAGGGCTTGCCCAGGTAATCGTCGGCGCCCAGCTCCAGGCCGAGGATGCGATCGGTCTCGTCGGCGCTGGCGGTCAGCATGATGATCGGCACCTCGCTGTCGCGGCGCAGCTCGCGACACAGGGTGAAGCCATCGTCGCCGGGCAGCATCAGGTCGACGATCAGCAGGTCCGGGGTCTCCCGGGCCAGCAGGGCGCGCAGGGCCTCGCCGTCCTCGGCGGTCAGGGCCCGGTAGCCGTGGCGTCCCAGGTAGTCGGCCAGCAGCTCGCGGATCTCCGGGTCGTCATCGACCACGATCAGGGTGGCAGGCGTCGTCGTCATGGCGGGCATCCCGCGCTGAGGGGTATAGGAGTCTCGATCATGGGCGAGGACCGGGGTAGCGACAAGACGAGTGCGACCATGGTCGCGGCCTCAGAGGGCGAAGCGCTCGCTGAGCCACTCGGCCACCGCCGCCTCGCCGTGGTGGCCGATGCGCCGCGCCTCGGGCACCCGGCCGGCGAGCTCCGGGTGGGCATTGGCCATCACCTGGGCCTCGCCGGCGAGGCCGAGCATCTCGGTGTCATTGAGGTTGTCGCCGAAGGCCAGGCAGGCCTCGGGGGCCAATCCCAGGCGCTCGAGCAGGGCCGCCAGGGCACTGCCCTTGTTGACCCCGCCGGCCATGATCTCCAGGGCATTGGCGGTGGAATAGGTGATATGCAGGGCCTCCCCGTGGTGCGCCAGGGCCTGGGCCTCGAGACGCGCCAGGTGATCCGGGTCGCCGATATAGAGCACCTTGCCGACGCGTTCGCCGTCCAGGGCGTCCGGCGCCACCACCCGGTAGCCGAAGCCGGTGGCGGCATGCAGCGCCAGCAGCCGCGGCGCCTCGGCATCGATCAGCCAGTCGTCGTCCCGATAGAGGTTGAGGCGCACCTCGGCGGGGCGCTCCAGGGCGATCAGCGCCCGGGCCCGGGCCGCGTCCAGGTGGCGGGCCGCCAGCAGGCGTCCCGCCGGGTCGTGGAGATAGGCGCCGTTGGTGCTGATCAGGTGCACCGGCACCCCGAGGCGTTGCCGATAGGCCAGCATGTCCCGGTAGTGGCGCCCGGAGGCGAAGGCCAGGTGGTGGCCCCGCTCGGCCAGGGCCCGCAGCACCTCGACGGTGCGCGGCGCCAGGTCATGGTCGGCGCCCAGCAGGGTGCCATCCAGGTCGGAGACGATCAGGCGTGGGGTCATGGGGCGCTCCCGGCATCAGGGCGCCCCAGCTTAACCGATTCACCCCGGGGACTCCTAGTCGCAGCGGGGCTGGGTGGCTATCGCAATTGACACGCTTGCTGCTCACCGGCACGGGGCTACCCTGGGGGCAAGCCTTCGCTAAGACGCTGTGAACCCTTCCCTGGAAGCTCGACGTTATCGTCCATGATAAAGACGCTTTGCTCCGCCCTGCCCCCAGCGTCCCTCGGCGATAGCCTTGGCGGCGCTGGGGGCAAGCCGACTTAGGCGTCGCCCAGTCCCCGGGCCACGGCGGCGGCCCGTTCGCCCAGCAGCACATGGATCACGCCCCGCTCCAGGCGCTGGATCGCCTGGGCGCCGAGGTCGGCCAGGGCCGCCTCGTCCAGGGCCCGGGCATCGGCCAGCTCCAGGCGCAGCCGGGTGGCGGCCACCGCCGTGGCGCTGCGCAGATTGGCCTCGCCGCCCAGGGCCCGGTGCCAGGCCTGACGCGCCTGGGCATCGATGGCCGGGATCGCCTGGGGCCGGGGCACTTCCTCGGGCGTCGGTGCGGCCACGGGCGTCGTGCCCTGGGCGACCATGGCGGCGCGGATTTCGTCGGCCACCCCATCCGCGATGGGACCGAGGATCACCTGGAGGCCGCCGCCCTTGAGGCGCAGGATGCCCCGGGAGCCCAGGGCCTTGAGGGCCGCCTCGTCGATGGCCTCGGGGTGCTCCAGCACCAGGCGCAGCCGGGTGGTGCAGGCGCCGACGCTGCTGAGGTTGCCCGCCCCGCCCAGGGCGGCGACGAAGGCCGGGCCGCGCTCGCCGCCGGCCTGGGTGGCCGCCGGTGCCGCGGTTTCCGGCTCGCGGCCCGGGGTGGGCAGGTCGAAGCGCAGGATGGCCCAGCGGAACACCGTGTAGTAGAGGGCGAAGTAGGCCAGGCCCACCGGCAGCATCAGCCAGCCATTGGTGGCGAGCCCATAGGAGAGGGCGAAGTCGAAGGCCCCGGCGGAGAAGGTAAAGCCGAGCTTGACGTCGAGCCAGTGCAGCAGCGCCATGGAGACGCCGGTCAGCACCGCATGCAGGCCATAGAGCAGCGGCGCCAGGAACATAAAGGTGAACTCGATGGGCTCGGTGACCCCGGTGAGGAAGGCGGTCAGCGCCAGCGACAGCAGGAGGCCTCCCACCTGGGCGCGGCGCCCCTTGGGGGCGGCGTGGTACATGGCCAGGGCCGCCGCCGGCAGGCCGAACATCATCACCGGGAAGAAGCCCGCCATGAAGCGCCCCGCCTCGGGGTCGCCGGCGAAGAAGCGGTTGAGGTCGCCGCTGGCCACCACCCCGGAGGTCGCCTCGAAGCTGCCGAAGACGAACCACACCAGGCTGTTGAGCACATGGTGCAGGCCGGTGACGATCAGCAGGCGGTTGAGGGTGCCATAGACGAACAGGCCCAGCTCGCCGGCGTCGATCAACCACTGGCCGAGGGCATCGATGCCATGCTGCACCGGCGGCCAGATCACCCCGAAACCTACCCCCAGGGCCACGGCGGCCAGCCCCGTGGCGATGGGCACGAAGCGCCGCCCGCCGAAGAAGGCCAGGTATTCCGGCAGCGCGATCGCGTGGTAGCGGTTATAGAGCAGGCCCGCCACACTGCCGATGATGATCCCGGCCAGCACCCCCATGTCGATCTCGGGGTTGAGGGCGGTGAGCACGGCGTCCAGCACCAGGTAGCCGATCACCCCGGCGAGGCCGGCGGCGCCGTTGTTGTCATTGGCGAAGCCCACCGCCAGGCCGATGGCGAAGATCAGCGCCAGGTTGGCGAAGATCGCCTCGCCGGCACTGGCGATAAAGGCGATATCCAGCAGGTCGGGCTGGCCCAGGCGCAGCAGCAGGCCGGCGATGGGCAGTACCGCGATGGGCAGCATCAGGGAGCGACCGAGTCGCTGTAGCCCGCCCATCAGGCGGGATCCCAGGGTCGTGGTAGACATCTCAGCACCTCTCGAGGGTCGTTGTCGTTGTTGTGGTGGTGTCGTCGGTCTGATCCAGCCAGGCGGTGAGGCGCTCGCGCACCGCGCAAGCATCGTCCAGGGCCAACAGCTCGGGCAGCTCGGCGGCCAGGGCGGCGGCGTCCAGGCGCCGCAGGGCGGCCTTCACCGCCGGCACCCGGGCCGGCTCCACGGAGAGCTCGTCGACCCCCAGCGCCACCAGCAGGGGCGCGGCCAGGTCGTCGCCGGCGGCGGCGCCACACACCCCCACCGGGCAGCGTCCCTCGGCGCCGGCCACCGTGGCCTGGATCAGCCGCAGCACCGCCGGGTGCAGCACGTCGGCCCGGGCGGTCAGCGCCGGGTCCTCGCGATCCATGGCCAGGGTGTACTGGGTCAGGTCGTTGGTGCCGATGGAGAGGAAGTCCGCCTCGGCGGCGAGACTCGCCGCACAGAGGGCGGCGCTGGGCACCTCGATCATGGCCCCCAGGCGCGGCCGCGCGCTAAGGCCAAGCTCGGCGGCGATGGCCTCCAGGCGCCGGCGCACCCGGCGCAGCTCGCCGGCCTCGCTGACCATGGGCAGCATGATATGCAGCGTCTCCAGGGGCGTGACGCCGAGCAGCGCCCTGAGCTGGGTCTCCAGCAGCTCGGGATGACTCGCCCAGAGGCGGGCGCCGCGCACGCCCAGCGCCGGGTTGGGCACCGCCGGCAGGCGCAGGTAGGGGAGCTGCTTGTCGGCGCCGATATCCAGGGTGCGGATGATCACCGGCTTGCCGCCCAGGGCCGCCAGGGCGGCCTGGTATTCGTCCCGCTGGGTGACCTCGTCGGGGGCGCTGTCACGCTCCAGGAAGAGGAACTCGCTGCGCAGCAGGCCCACCCCATCGGCGCCGGCCTCCGCGGCCAGGCGCGCCTCCTCGGCGCCGCCGATATTGGCGCACACCTCGACCTCGCGACCGTCCCGGGTGATGGCCGGCTCGAAGGCCGCCGCCTGGGCCGCCTCGGCCTCGCGGCGGCGGGCCTCGAGCCGCGCGGTCACCTCGGCGACCCGGGTCTCCCCCGGCGCCACCATCAGGCGACCGCGCTCGGCATCCAGGATGGCGTCTGCGCCCGGGGCCGCGTCGATCGCCGCCGGCAGGGCCGGCCCCATGGCCACCAGGCAGGGAAGGCCCCGGGCCCGGGCCAGGATCGCCACATGGGAGGTGGTGCCGCCGCCGGCCAGGCAGAGCCCGGCGGGACGGCGCGCGGCCACGGCCACCAGCTCCGAGGGGGTCAGCTCCTCGGCCACCAGCAGGGCCCCCTCGGGAACGTCGGGCAGGGCAGGCTCCGCCGCCTCGCTGAGCTCCGCCATCACCCGCCGCTGCAGGTCGCGCAGGTCGGCGACCCGGGCGGCCAGCAGGGCATTGCCGGTGGCAGCGAGGCGCTCGGCCTCGGCGTCCAGGGCCTCCCGCCAGGCCTGGCCGGCGCCGCGACCGGCGCGGATGTGCTCGCCCGCCGCCGCCGCCAGGTCCGGGTCCGCCAGCCAGGCGCCATGGGCGGCGAAGATCTCCGCCTCGGCGGTCTGGCCGGTGCGGGTCGCCTCGGCCTCGTCCCGGGCCAGGGCCTCGCCGACCCGGGCCAGGGCCTCGCTCAGGCGCGGCGCCTCCACCGCCTCGCCCGCGCCGTCATGGGGCACGGCGGGCAGCGGCGGCCGATAATGCACCAGCGGCCCCAGGGCCAGGCCGGGGCTGGCCACCAGGCCGGCCAGCTCGCCCTCCGCTAACTCCTCCCCCAGTGCCTCCCCCGACGCCTCGTTCGACGCCGTCTGGGGCGCGGCGTGCGCTTCGGCCTCGGGGGTGGTCAGCAGCGCCTCGGCGGCGTCCAGGGCCGCCTCGGCGTTGTCGCCCCGGGCGCTCAGCCGCAGGGCCGCGCCCTCGGTGAGGCCCAGGTTCATCAGGGCGCTGACACTCTCGGCGCTGGCGGACGCCTCCTTATGGTGCACCGCCAGGCCAACGCCATGCTCCCGGGCGATGGCCCGCAGCCGCGCCGCGGGGCGGGCGTGCAGGCCCGCCGCCAGGGCCAGGCTCAGGTGCCGCTCGGCCTCGGGGCCATCGGCCAGCGTCTCGTGGCTTTCCGTCCCCGCCGCCTCCAGCACCAGCAGCGGCTCGCCCAGGGCGACCCGGGCGCCGGCCGTGAGACTCGGCTCACGCAGCCGCCAGCCGGCGGCCTCGGTAATCACCAGGGGGGTGATCAGGGCGCTGGCGCCCCGGGCCAGGGCGTCGGCATCGAAGCGGCACAGGGGGTCGCCGGCGCGCACCCGGTCGCCCACGGCTACCAGGGGCTCGATGCCGGCCCCCTGGAGTTCCACGGTATCCAGGCCCAGGTGGAGCAGCAGCTCCACCCCGGCCTCGGTTCTCAGGGTCAGGGCATGGTGGGTGCGGGCGCACTGCACCACCTCGCCGTCGCAGGGGGCATGCAGGCACTCGCCGAGGGGGTCGAGGGCGATGCCCTCGCCCAGGGCCTGGTCGGCGAAGACCGGGTCGGGCACCGCGGCGAGGGGCACCACCATCCCGGCTACCGGGGCCAGCAGGGTCAGGGATTGGCTGGAATCGGACATGGGAAGACTCCCGATATTATTGTTAGGCGTTACAGGGTGCAGGTGACCTTGTTGAGGTGCCTGGGCCGGTCCGGGTCACTGCCCCGGGCCGCCGCCAGGCCGGCCACCATGACGTAGAAGCTCTGGATCACCGACAGCGGCTGCAGGGCCTCGTGGCCGGCATCCACCAGGGTCAGTTGGCGCGTCGCCACGCACTCGTCGGCGGCCAGCAGCACCCGGGCGCCGACGCCCTCGAGCCACTCGGCCAGCTCCAGCAGCCCGGCCTGCTCCGGTCCCGGCGGGGCGAACACCAGCACCGGGTAGCCGGGGCCGATCAGCGCCATGGGGCCGTGACGCACCTCGGCGCCGCTGAAGGGCTCGGCCTGGATGGCGCAGGTCTCCTTGAACTTCAGCGCCGCCTCCTGGGCCACGGCGAGGCCCGCGCCGCGGCCGATCACCATCAGCTTGTCGGCGCCGGTCAGGGCCTCGATGGCCGGTGACCAGTCCATCGCCAGGGCCCGGGTCAGGCGCTCGGGCAGGTCGTCCAGGGCATCGAGCAGGCCGCGATCCTCCTGCCAGTGGCCGATCAACTGGGCCATGGCGGAGAGGGTGGCCAGGTAGCTCTTGGTGGCGGCCACGCTCTTCTCCTCCCCGGCATAGAGGGGAAGCTCGGTGTCGCTGGCCGCGCCCAGGGGCGACTGGGGGGTATTGACCAGGGCCAGGGTACGGGCGCCGGCGGCGGCCAGGGCCCGCTGGGTGGCCACCAGGTCGGGACTCTGCCCCGACTGGGAGACCGCCAGGGCCAGCTGACCATCAAGGCGCCAGGGGGCCTGGGCCAGGGTGGTCAGCGAGGGCGGTAGGGAGGCCACCGGGATGCCGCGGCGCTTCATGCACTGGTAGGCGAAGTAGCCGGCGGCGTGATCGGAGCTGCCCCGGGCCACGGTGACCGCCGCCGCGGGCTCGGCGAGGCGCAGGCGCTCGCCCAGGTCGGCGAGCAGGGCCTGGTTGCGCTGCAGCTGGCCGCGGATGCGCTCCGGGGCGTTACGGGCTTCTTCGAGCATCAGGGACATGACGGGGCTCCTTGGGCATTGCCAGAGACGGGGCGGCCCTCGACGAAGACCGCTTGGAGTTGGAGTCGGGGGTCGAGGACCACCAGGTCGGCCAGGGCGCCCTCCCGCAGGCGGCCGATCTCGTCGATCCCCAGGAAGTCGGCGGGGAAGCGCGACAGGCGATCCGAGGCCTCGGCCAGGGAGAGGCCCAGGCCGACGAAGTTGCGCAGCGCCTGATCCATGGTCAGGGTGCTGCCGGCCAGGGTGCCGTCGGCCAGGCGCACGCCGCCCAGGCACTTGGTGACGGTCTGCTCGCCCAGCCGGTAATCGCCGTCGGGCATGCCGGCGGCGGCGGTGGAGTCGGTGACCGCATAGAGGTTGGGGATGCAGCGCAGGGCGGTGCGGATGGCCCCGGGATGCACATGCAACAGGTCGGGGATCAGCTCGGCGTATTGGGCGTGGGCCAGGGCCGCGCCGACCATGCCCGGCTTGCGATGGTGCAGGCCGGTCATGGCATTGAACAGGTGGGTGAAGCCGCAGGCGCCATGGGCCAGGGCCTCGACTCCCTCCTCGTAGCTGCCCAGGGTGTGGCCCAGCTGGACCCGCACGCCGCGCTCGCTGAGGTGGCGAATCAACGCATGGTGCCCGGCCAGTTCCGGGGCCAGGGTGACCAGGCGGATCGGCGCCAGGGCGCAGAGCTCGTCCACCTCCTCGATCAAGCCGCTGCGGGCATGGGCCGGCTGGGCGCCGAGCTTGCCGGGGTTGATATAGGGCCCCTCCAGGTGCACCCCCAGCACCCCGGCGGCCCGGGGATCGGGGTCAGCCATATAGGCGGCGATCTCGCCCAGCACCCGGCGGATCTCGGCGTCCGGGGCGGTCATGGTGGTGGCCAGCAAGCGGGTGGTACCGAAGCGCGCATGGGTGCGCGCCAGGGTGGCCAGGGCCGTGCCCCCCTCCATGGTGTCGGCACCGCCGCCGCCATGCACATGCAGGTCGATAAAGCCGGGCAAGAGCCGCGGATGGTCGTTGGACTCGGGGTCCACCGGCTCGCCGGTCAGGCGGGTGATGCGCCCGCCGTCCCAATCGATCTCCCCCAGGCGCCAGCCCTCGGGGGTGAGGATATTGCCGTACAGCATGGGGCCTCCTAGGTTTTTTACGAAAAGTCGGCGAGCGACGACCAGACAAGGCAAAAATCAGCGAAAAGACGGACCGGGCTCGCGTACGAGTTTACGGGGTGTAAATGAGTACTTTGATCGGACTCGCGCACGAGCCGATTTTTAACGCCGTATGGGCGAGCGCAGGCAGTTTTCGTACAGAGCCTAACGGGTCAGCTCGACCATAAAGTCGTAGTAATCGGTGCGGCAGTAGGTGACGGTGAGCTCCGCCGGGGTGCCGTCGGCGAGATAGCCCAGGCGGGTCACCTTGAGCAGCGCCTGGCCCTCCGGCACCTCGGCCAGCGCCGCCAGCTCGGCGTCGGCATTGATGGCGGTGACATGCTGCAGGGCCCGGGCCACCCGCTTGCCGCCGGCCTCCAGCACCGCATAGAGGGAGGTCTCCACCGCCTGGGGGTCGGGCAGCACCGCCGCCGGCAGGCAGCTCTCCTCCACCGCCATCACCACGTCATCGGCCAGGCGCAGGCGCTTGAGGCGCGCCACCCGGGCATCGGCACCCAGCCCCAGACGCATGCCCTCCTCCACGCTGGGATTGGCCAGACCGCGTTCCAGCCAGTGGGAGCCGGGGGTGAAACCGCGCTGGGTGAGCAGCTCGGTAAAGCTGGAGAGCCGCGACAGGGACTGATTGAGCCGCGGGGTAATAAAGGTGCCGGAGCCGCGGCTGCGGCGGATCAGCCCCAGCTCGGCCAGGCGGTCCAGGGCCTTGCGGGCGGTGATCCGCGAGACCTCCAGGCTCTCGGCCAGGTTGCGCTCCGAGGGCAGCGCCTCGCCGGCCTGCCAGGCGCCGGTCTCGATGGCCTGCTCCAGCTGGCGGGCCAGCTGCTGATAGAGGGGCGTCGCGCCCTGGGGGTCGAGGCGCAGCTGGGTAAAGCGTGGGTCCATGGGTCTCTCCCTGTCTGGGGGGCAGCAGCCATACCAATCTAATACCACTATAGACCCACATTGATACCAATCAAATACCACTTCACTACGACCTTGGTGGCATAGGGCCTCTTGCCGTAAGCGCCTCGACGCGGTCTGTCTGGCGTAGTCAACCGGTCGAGGAAGCGCAGGTTGTTGAGAAATCGGAGCCAAAGCGAACTTCAGGAGGCGCGCGATTGGCGCCACGGGCGGGAATCCGTATAGTGGCAGCCTCTCACCCCGCCACCTGAAAGTGTCCGATGCTGCAGAACAACGCCATGCTTGCTCAGCTCAAGCAACAGATCCGCTCCAGTACGCCCCGCGTGGAGGGCGTGATCAAAGCCACCGACAAGGGCTTCGGCTTCCTGGAGACCGACGACGGCGACTCCTACTTCGTGCCGCCCCCCGCCATGAAGCAGGTGCTGCATGGCGACCGGGTGGAAGCCATCCTCCACGAGGAGGGCGAGAAGAAGAGCGTCGAGCCAGACACCCTGATCGAGCAGGGACTCGACCGCTTTATCGCCCGGGTACAGAAGCGCGAGGGGCGCCTGGCGGTGGTACCGGACCACCCCTCCATCAAGAATGTCCTCAAGGCGCGCATCAAGCGCAGCCTCGACGAGGAGAGCATCGGCGACGGTGACTGGGTCGTGGCCCGCCTGGTGCGCCACCCGCTCAAGGAGAACGATCGCGGCTTCTTCAGCCAGATCGACGAGCTGGTGGCCAAGGCCGACAACCCGGCGGTGCCCTGGCGGGTGACCCTGGCCCGCCACGCCCTGGAGCAGGAGTGCCCGGACGCCGGCAGCGACTGGCCGCTGCGCGACGAGGGCCTCGAGCGCGAGGACCTCAGCGCCGAGCCCTTCTTCACCATCGATGGCGAGAAGACCCGAGACATGGACGACGCCCTGCGCATCCGTGTCCGGGAGGACGGCGGCTGGGACCTGACGGTGGCCATCGCCGACCCCACCGCCTATGTGGAAGAGGGTCATGCGGCGGACCTCGAGGCACGCACCCGCGCCTTCACCGTCTACCTGCCGGGCCAGAACGTCACCATGCTCCCCGAGCAGTTGGCCGATGACCTCTGCTCCCTGTGGGAAGGCCAGGAGCGCCCGGTGCTGGCCTGCACCCTGACCGTCCATGCCGACGGCAGCTTCGGCGACTACCGCTTCTTCGCCGCGACGGCCACCTCCCGGGCCAAGCTGGTCTACGACCGGGTCTCCGACTGGCTGGAAGGCCAGGGCGACTGGGCCCCGGAAGCGGTGATCGGCGAGCAGCTCGAGGCCCTGCGCGACCTGACCGAGGCGCGCAGCGCCTGGCGCGCCGAGCATGCCCTGGTGTTCAAGGATCGTCCCGACTACGTCTTCGACCTGGACGAGGCGGGCAATGTGCTGGATATCCGCACCGAAGAACGGCGCATCGCCAACCGCATGATCGAGGAGTCGATGATCGCCGCCAACGCCTGCTGCGCCGACCTCCTGGCCCAACAGGTGGGGCACGGCATCTTCAACGTGCACCGCGCCTTCGAGGAAGAGAAGGCCGAGGCCGCCCAGGAGTTCCTGGCCAGCCAGGCGATCGAGGTGGAGCGCGAGGCCCTCACCGAGCTGGCCCGCTACAAGGAGCTCAAGCGCGAGCTGGAAGGCCGCGACGATGCCTGGCTGGATGCCCGCCTGCGTCGCTTCCAGGGCTTTACCAGCATGTCCGCCCGGCCCGGCCCCCACTTCGGCCTGGGGCTGCCCGCCTACGCCACCTGGACCTCGCCGATCCGCAAGTATGGCGATATGGTCAACCATCGCCTGATCAAGCGGGTGCTCAAGGGCGAGCAGGCCCCCGCCGAGGCGAGCCTCGAGCTCACCGAGCAGCTCACCGAGCGCCGCCGCCTCAACCGCATGGCCGAGCGCGACGTCAAGGATTGGCTCTATGTGCGCTACCTGACCCCCGCCGCCAAGGCCCAGGAGGCCTTCGACGCCGAGGTGATCGCCATCAACCGCGGCGGCATGCGGGTGCGCTTGGTCGCCAACGGCGCCACCGCCTTCGTGCCGGCGCCGCTGCTCCACAGCGACCGCACCAAGGTGGCCATCGACGACAAGGAGGGGCGCATCCAGGTCGAGGGAGAAGAGCGTTATAAGCTCGGCGATGCGGTGCGCGTGGCGCTGACCGAGGCCCGGGAGGAGACCCGCTCCCTGGTCGCTCGCCCCAGCGAGTAACCAGTCGGTGACGGAAGGCGCTGGGGGCAGGATGGAGCGAGGGTCCTATGCCAGGGATGGCATCGGTAGCGCCCAGGGATGGGTTCACAGCGCCCCGCGACAGCCTGCCCTCAGGCGCCCCAAGACCCGATGGGGACCTCACACACTGCGACGGCCCGAGGCCCTGGAGTTCGACTCCGGGGCCTTTTTGTTGAACCCTGTCACCTGCCGTGACTCGCCCGTATCAAGGCTTTATGGCAAAGTAAGCCGCAAAACGATGATAACCGGGGCCGTCCCAGCGCGGGGGCGGCCGACGAGCAGGGATCTCACTCTATGGCGGCGCTTCTCGGCCTGCGCGGCAAGTCCGTGGTTACGCTTCTCTTCGCCTGCCTGCTGGCACTGCTGCCGGCGGCGCTGATCGGCTGGAAGGCCGTGGACGAGGTGCGGCGGCACTTCGCCAGCGCCTATGCCGAGCAGTACACCCTGCTGCAGATACAGCGCATCATGGCCCCCCTGAGCCGCGAACTGGCGCTCTCCCGGCGCTTCGCCGATTCCATCGTGACCCACGAATGGCTGCGCGACCCCAGCGACCCGGAACACCGTCGGCGTTTCTTCCGCGAGGCGGAGGGCTATCGCCAGCAGTTCACCAGCGGCGCCTTCTTTATCGTCGACCACGCCAGCGACGACTACTACTTCAGCGACGACGACGCCAGCAACGGTCAAGGCTCCCTGGCCAGGCCCACCTATCGCCTCTCGCGGCAGCGCGAGGAGGACGCCTGGTACTTCGCCACCATGGACAGCAGCGCCACCTACAATATCAACGTCAACGTCGACCGGGCCCTCGAACGCACCATGATCTGGTTCAATATCAAGATCATGGACGACGGCGAACCGCTGGGCCTGGCCGGCGGCAGCATCGACCTCAGCGACTTCCTCGACCGCTTTATCCGCTCGGCGCCGGCGGGCCTCACGCCGATGATCATCGATAGCCGCGGCGCCCTCCAGGCCCATGCCGACCCCGAGCGGATCGCCCTGAGCTCCGTCAATCTGTCCCAGGACCTGAACGGCGACCTCGGCCTCTATGCGATGCTCGATGACGCGACACAGCGCGAGGCACTGCGGGCCGCCATCCAGCAGACCACCCGGCGTCCCGGCGAGATCGCCACCCTCGAGACCACCCTCGAGGGCGAGCCCCGCCTGCTGACCCTGGGCTATATTCCCGAGCTGCAGTGGCTGATGGTCACGGCCCTGGATCTCGGCGCCTATCCCCTCCTCGACAGCCGCTGGTTCTGGCCCATGGTGCTGGGCCTGGGGCTGATCCTGGCCATCCTGATGGGCGCCTTCGCCTATGCCACCCATCGCCTGATCCTGCGCCCCCTGCGCCGCCTGACCCTCTCGGCCCAGGCCATCGCTGGCGGCGACTACAGTCCGCGGCTGCCCACCGGCCGCGACGACGAGATCGGCGCCCTCTCCCAGGCCTTCTCGCGCATGGCCAACCAGGTGGAGCGTTACACCCGCGACCTGGAAGGGCAGGTACGCGAGCGCACCCGGGCCCTGGAGGCGGCCCATGCGAAGGTGGCCGCCGCCCATCAGCAACTCGGTGATTCCATCCAGTACGCCAGCATCATCCAGCGCGCCATCCTCCCCGACAACCAGCTGGAACGGCACCTGACTCACCACTACGGGGTACTCTGGAAGCCCCGGGACACCGTCGGCGGCGACTTCTATGTGTTCCGCGCCAGCGGGCGCGGCTACCTGCTGGGTGTCGTCGACTGTGCCGGCCACGGCGTCCCCGGCGCCATGATGACCATGCTGGCCCGGGCCCTGATCGATCAGGCCATCGCCCGGCATAGCGCCGATGACCCCGCCGCCCTGCTCACCGAGATCGACCGCCGCGGTCGCGAGCTGCTGCCCGCCGAGCGCCTGCCCTCCTCCATCGCCACCAACATGGACCTGGGCCTGGTGTGGGTCGACCCCAGCCGCGAACGGCTCACCTACGCCGGGGCCAAGATCGACCTCTACGCCAGCGACGGTGAGACCCTGACCCGCCTCAAGGCCAACAAGCGGGCCATCGGCCACCGCCGTCCGGGGCACTACAGCAACCAGCACCTGCCCCTCGCCGCTGGCCACAGCTACTATCTGTGCAGCGATGGCTTCCTCGACCAGGCCGGCGGCAGTCACGGTTTCGGCTTCGGCAACCCGCGCCTCGAGGCCCTGATCAAGGCCCAGGCGGGCCGTCCCCTGGCCGAGCAGATGCACGCCTTCGAGACGGCCCTCTCGGCCTATCGGGGCGAGCTGCCCCAGCGCGACGATATCACCCTGCTGGCCTTTCGCGCCGAGCCCGCCGCGGGCCCGGCACCCCATTCGCCAACCGAGTCCCCGACGGGGTCTCGCTAGCCACGGAGGCAACATGGACCTACTGAGCATGCGGGAGAGCTACCAGCGTGAGCGGGTCATGCTGTGTTTCAATGGGCCCATCTCGCGCAGCCTGATCGAGGAGATCGGCAAGGCGCTGCGCAACTACCTGGACACCCAGCAGACCGCCCCCGCCGCGGCCATGGATGTCTTCGCCGCCTATATCGAGATGACCCAGAACATCCGCCACTATGCCCGCCGCCAGGACTACAACGACGAACAGGCCTCGGCCACCGTGGTGGTCTCCCAGGATGATCAGGGGCGTTACCAGGTCTCGGCGGGCAACCTGGTGGAGACCCCCGACGGCGAGCGCCTGGTGGCCACCATCGAAGGCCTGGAGGCCCTCGACAAGGCCGAGCTCAAGGCCGCCTACAAACGCCAACTGCGCCAGCCCCGGGATGAGGCCTCGCCCAGCGGGGCCGGCCTGGGCCTGCTGGATATCGCCCGCAAATCGAGCCAACCGATGCGCGCTTCGCTGCAGCCCTTGTCCGCGCAGCAAAGCTTCTTTAGCCTGACAGCCACCATTTGATGCCCGCCATGACCATGATTCCCGACCTCGACATCTCCGGCAGTCAGTCCACCCCGATCATTCGCAGCGACTGGGCCGCCGGCCGCCTGACCATGCAGGGCGACTCCTACCCGGAAAACTCCTACGACCTCTTCGACCAGGTGATCGCCTGGGTGCAGCACTTCCTGCGGGAAGAGCAGCGCCCCCTGGCCCTGGAGCTCTCCCTGGTCTACCTCAACACCTCCTCGGTCAAGGCGATGATGGATATCTTCGACCTGCTGGAGGAGGCCCATGAGCAGGGCCGTTCGGTCGCCGTGACCTGGCACTATGACCCCCGCAACGAGCGCATCGCCGAGCTCGCCGAAGAGTTCAAGGAGGACTGCAGCTACCCCTTCGCGATCACCCCGACTCCGGTGAACGCATGAAGGTCCGGGGCGAGGAGGGCCTGCTGGAGCGCGTCGCCGCGCTGCTCGACGAGTCCCGGCATGCCGAGGATCCCCTGCGCGAGGCGCTGGAGGAGCTCTACCTGAAACACCGCGACCAGCAGGAGCAGCTCGATCGGCTGATGAGCATCTCCGATCGTTACCAGGCCCTGGCCCGGGAGGCCCAGCAGGTGACCCAGCAGCGCTACGAGCGGGCCCTGAAGCGCCAGAAGAAGCTGTCACGGATCTCCGATCGCTATCAGGCGCTGATGCGTGAGCGCAACCAGACGCTGCACCAGGAGGCGCATCACGACGCCCTCACCGCGCTGCCCAACCGACGGCTGATCGATGCGCGGCTCGCGCAACTGGACCGGAGCGGGCGCCGCTACACCCTGGCGCTGCTGGATATCGACCACTTCAAGCAGGTCAACGACGAGCACGGCCACGACGTGGGCGACGAGCTGCTGGTGGCCATCACCCGCACCATGCGCCAGGGCCTGCGCGACTATGACCTCTGCGGCCGTTGGGGCGGCGAGGAGTTCCTGCTGCTGCTGGGCGACACCGCCCTGGACGAGGCCTCATGCATCGTCGAGCGATTGCGTGCCCGGCTGGCCGAGGTGCGGGTGCCCAGCGGCGACCGGTGGCTCTCGGTCACCCTGAGCGCCGGGCTCAGCGAGCACCGCCACGGCGAGCCCTACCTGACGACCCTGCAGCGGGCCGACCAGGCGCTGCTGGACGCCAAGCGCGAGGGCCGCGACCGCAGCCAACTGGCCAAGCGCTAGCCACACCCTGTCGCCGAACTGTCGCATCCCTGCCCTACCCTGGCCGTCAGGCATGACGGCGCCAGGAGGGCCCCTTGCATCTCGTCGATATCACCATGTTCCACGCCCCGGCCAGCGGCGGCGTGCGCACCTACCTCGAGGCCAAGCGACGCGTGCTGGCCACCCGCCCCGAGCTGCGCAGCAGCCTGCTGGTGCCCGGGGCCGAGCGTAGCGCCCTAGGTGGCGTACACACCCTTCCCGCCCCGCGCCTGCCCCTGGGCCAGGGCTACCGCTTCCCGCTACGCCGGGGCCCCTGGCGCCAGGCCCTGATCGAGATGCGCCCCGACCTGATCGAGGCCGGCGACCCCTATGTCACCGCCTGGGCGGCCCTGGAGGCCGGGCGCGCCCTGGATATTCCGGTGGTGGGCTTCTACCACTCCGACCTGCCGCGGCTGATGGGCGACCGCTTCGGTCCTCGGGTCGAGCAACGCCTGCAACGCTATGTGCGTGACCTCTATGGGCGCTTCGACAGCGTGCTGACGCCGTGCAGCGCCATGGCCCAGCGCCTGGACGACTGGGGGGTAAAGGACGTGCGCCTGCAGCCCCTGGGGGTCGACCTGGCGGCCTTCCATCCCCGCCACCACGACCCGTCGCTGCGCCAGCGCCTGGGGCTTCACGATGATCAGCGCCTGCTGGTCTTCGCCGGACGCGGCTCCCCCGAGAAGCAGGTGGACGTGCTGCTGGCCACCCTGGCCCGGCTGGGGGCCGACTACCATCTGTTGCTGATGGGGCCCGGCATGCCCCACCGGGTCCCCGACAACGTCACCGTGGTGCCCCGCTACTGTCCCCCCGACGAGGTGGCCCGGGCCCTGGCCAGCGCCGATGCCATGCTGCATGCCGGCACCCGGGAGACCTTCGGCCTGGTGGCCCAGGAAGCCATGGCCAGCGGCCTGCCGGTGGTCGCCGCCCGGGCCGGCGCCCTCAAGGAGACCATCCCGCTGGGGGCCGGCATCCTCTGCCGCCCATGCGATCCGGCGGACATGGCCCGCGCCGTCGCGGAGCTGTTTCTCAACGACCCGGCGGCCATGGGCCGCCACGCGCGTCGCCATGTGGAGCGCCATTACGACTGGGACAGGGTGATCGGCGACCTGAGCCGGCACTATACGGCCCTGATCCGCGGCGCGGGCCGCCCCGACGCCGCTCGGGTCGAGCGGGGATGACGGCGCCGCGCCCGGCGCCGAAATGGCGATGGCTTCACCTCGTCCCGCTGGCCCTGGCGCTGCTGATGCCCCTGCTGCTGCCCTGGTGGCTGGGGGGCGCGGGCACCCTGGCGGCGCTGGCCGCCTTTCCGCTCCCCCTGCTGGCGCTGATGACGGTCATCGCCGTGCTGTGCTGGAACCTCAATGCCGCCCGCTGGCGCCTGCTGTTCTCGGGGCGCGCCGGGCGCCTGGGGCAGGACGGCGCCCTGGCCCTCGAGATGGCCGCCAAGTTCGCCCTCTGCGCCACCCCGGGGGGCAGCGGCGGCGCCGCCACCTTCCTGCTGCTGCTGGCCCGCCGCGGCTACCCCCCGGCCCGGGCCTCGGCCATCTACCTGGTCGATCAGGCCTGCGACCTGCTGTTCTTCGCCCTGATGCTCGGCCTGCTGGTCGCGGCGACCCTGACCGGCGCCATCGACTGGCCGCACCGCGCCCTGATGGCCGGCGCCCTGCTCGGCCTGGGGCTGCTGCTTGGCGGCCTGGGGCTGGCCCTGGCGGTGCTGCCGCGGCTGCTGCGCCGACGCCCCTGGCTCGCCTGGCCCGGCCCGCGGCGCCGCCGGCGCCTCGCCCGCCAGCTGCTCGCCGCCCGGCGCACCCTGATCGCCACCCTACGCCTGCCGCCGCGGGTGCTGGCGGCGGTCTTCGCCCTCTGCGCCCTGCACTGGCTGCTGCGCTACAGCCTGCTCTACCTGGCCGTGCTCGGCATCGCCGGCCAGGGCGAGGGGCTGGCCGACTGGGCCTGGACCTTCCTGGTACAGATGCTGGCCATGGCGGCCAGCCAGCTCAGCGTGCTACCCGGCGGCGCCGGCACCGCCGAGCTCAGCGTCGGCGCCCTGCTGCTGCCGCTGATGGAGCGCGACCAGGCCGCCGCCGCCGTGGTGATCTGGCGCCTGATCAGCTATCACCTCTACCTGCTCGCCGGGGCCCCGGTATTCCTCGTCCAGGCGAGCCGCTGGCTGGCGCGCCCGGTGGCCTCCTGAGCGCCCACGAAAAAGGGCACCCCGAGGGGTGCCCTTTGCGGCGCGTCTGAGGCGGTGATGGCTTACCAGCCGGTCACTTCCTTCAGGGCATCGCCGATATGCGCCAGGGAGCGCACGGTCTTGACGCCGGCGTCTTCCAGGGCGGCGAACTTCTCGTCCGCGGTGCCCTTGCCGCCGGAGATGATGGCGCCCGCATGGCCCATACGCTTGCCCGGAGGGGCGGTCACGCCGGCGATGTAGGAGACCACCGGCTTGGAGACGTTGGCCTTGATAAAGGCGGCGGCCTCTTCCTCGGCGGTGCCGCCGATCTCACCGATCATCACGATGGCTTCGGTCTGCGGGTCCTTCTCGAACATCTCGAGGATGTCGATGAAGTTGGAGCCCGGGATCGGGTCGCCGCCGATGCCCACGCAGGTGGACTGGCCGAAGCCGTGGTCGGTGGTCTGCTTGACGGCTTCATAGGTCAGGGTGCCGGAGCGGGAGACGATACCCACCTTGCCCGGCTTGTGGATATGACCCGGCATGATGCCGATCTTGCACTCGCCCGGGGTGATCACGCCGGGGCAGTTCGGGCCGATCAGGCGCACGCCCAGCTCGTCGCACTTCACCTTGGCGTCGAGCATGTCGAGGGTGGGGATGCCCTCGGTGATGCAGACGATCAGCTTGATGCCGCCGTTGGCGGCTTCCAGGATGGAGTCCTTGCAGAACGGGGCCGGCACGTAGATCACGCTGGCCTCGGCGCCGGTGGCTTCCACGGCTTCCTTGACGGTGTTGAACACCGGCAGGCCCAGGTGGGTCTGGCCGCCCTTGCCCGGAGTCACGCCGCCGACCATCTGGGTGCCGTAGGCGATCGCCTGCTCGGAGTGGAAGGTCCCCTGGCCGCCGGTGAAGCCCTGGCAGATGACCTTGGTGTTCTTGTCGATCAGGATGCTCATTACTTGCCCTCCGCTGCCTTGACCACCTGCTGAGCGGCGTCGCTCAGGCTGGTCGCAGCGATGATGTTCAGACCGCTGGAGGCCAGCTTCTCGGCGCCCAGCTCGGCGTTGGTGCCTTCCAGGCGCACCACGACCGGCACGTTGACGCCGACCTGCTCGACGGCACCGATGATGCCCTCGGCGATCATGTCACAGCGCACGATGCCGCCGAAGATGTTGACCAGTACCGCCTTGACGTTGTCGTCGGAGAGGATCAGCTTGAACGCCTCGGCGACCCGCTCCTTGGTGGCGCCACCGCCCACGTCGAGGAAGTTGGCCGGCTTGCCGCCGTTGAGGTTGACGATGTCCATGGTGCCCATGGCCAGGCCGGCGCCGTTGACCATGCAGCCGATGTTGCCGTCGAGGGCCACGTAGTTCAGCTCCCACTTCGCCGCCTCGGCCTCGCGAGCGTCCTCCTGGGAGGGATCGCGCATCGCCTGCAGGTCCGGGTGACGATAGAGGGCGTTGCTGTCCAGGTTGATCTTGGCGTCGAGGCAGTGCAGGTTGCCTTCGTCGGTGATCACCAGGGGGTTGATCTCGAGCAGTGCCAGATCCTTGTCGTGGAACAGCTTGGAGAGTCCCAGGAAGATCTTGGTGAACTGCTTCACCTGGTTGCCGGACAGGCCCAGGGCGAAGGCCAGCTCACGGGCCTGGTAGGGCTGCGCGCCGACCAGCGGGTCGATCTCGGCCTTGAGGATCTTCTCGGGGGTCTCCTCGGCGACCTTCTCGATCTCCACGCCGCCTTCGGTGGAGGCCATGAAGACCACGCGACGGGTGGTGCGGTCGACCACGGCGCCCAGGTAGAGCTCGGAGGCGATATCGGTGCAGTTCTCGACCAGGATCTTGGAGACCGGCTGACCGTTGGCGTCGGTCTGGTAGGTCACCAGGTTCTTGCCCAGCCACTGCTCGGCGAAGGCCTTGGCCTCGGCCGGATCCTTGATCAGCTTGACGCCACCGGCCTTGCCGCGACCACCGGCGTGCACCTGGGCCTTGACGACCCACATGTCGCCACCGATCTTCTTGCAGGCCTCGGCGGCTTCCTCGGGAGTGTCCACGGCGAAGCCCTTGGACACCGGCAGACCATAGTCGGCAAACAGCTGTTTGCCCTGATACTCGTGAAGGTTCATCGTGTCATGCCATTGGTTGCATGTGACTCGAACGGTGACCACGGCGCTAGGCCGAAACGACGCTGGCCGGGTCACCACCGATCGCGCCCGATACATCGCCGGGCGCGCCGCGCCGCCCGCGGGCGGCGCTTGTTGTCTTACTTGCGCTTCTTGCGGTTGGCCATATGGATGGCGTGCCCTTCCACGGCGAGTGCCGCTTCATGGACCGCTTCCGACATGGTCGGGTGCGCGTAGCAGGTCAGCGCCAGGTCCTCGGCGCTGGAGCCGAACTCCATGGCGATCACGCCCTGTGCGATCATCTCGCCGGCATGCTGGCCGACGATATGCATGCCCAGGATGCGGTCGGTCTCGGCATCGGTGATGATCTTGGCCTGCCCCTCGGTGGCGTTGTTGGCCATGGCGCGGCCGCTGGCGGCGAACGGGAAGGCGCCGGTCTTGACCTCGATGCCCTGGGCCTTGGCGTCCTGCTCGGTCATGCCGACCCAGGCCACTTCCGGGAAGGTGTAGATGACGCTGGGGATGGCGTCGTAGTTCATCTCGGCCTTATGGCCGGCGATGATATCGGCCACCATGATGCCCTCTTCGGAGGCCTTGTGGGCCAGCATCGGGCCGCGCACCACGTCACCGATGGCGTAGACGCCCGGCACGCTGGTACGGCACTGGTCGTCGACGAAGATAAAGCCGCGCTCGTCGAGCTTGACGCCGGCGTCGTCGCCCAGCAGGCCCTGGGTGTAGGGGCGGCGACCCACGCAGACGATCAGCTTGTCGAAGACCTGCTCCTGCTCGCCATTGGCGTCGGTGTACTTGACCACCACCTCGTCACCCTTGACCTCGGAGCCGGTGACCCGAGCGCCCAGCTTGATGTCCATGCCCTGCTTCTTGAGCAGCTTCTGGGTCTCCTTGGCGATGGCGCTATCGACCATCGGCAGGAAGGAGTCCATGGCCTCGAGCACGGTGACCTCGGAGCCCAGGCGGTTCCACACGCTGCCCAGCTCCAGGCCGATCACGCCGGCGCCGATCACGCCGAGACGCTTGGGCGTTTCCTGGAACTCCAGGGCGCCGGTGGAATCGACGATCAGGCCCTCGGTGAGCGGGGTCGGCGGGATCTCCACCGGCACCGAGCCGGAGGCGATGACGATATGGTCGGCCTCGTAGACGGCGCTCTCGCCATCCTTGCTGACCTCGACCTGCTTGCCGGAGAGCACCTTGCCGGCGCCTTCCAGGGCGGTGACGCCATTGGCCTTGAACAGGCCGGCGATGCCGCCGGTCAGGTTCTTAACGATCTTGTCCTTGCGGGCCATCATCTTCTTGACGTCCATCGTGACGTCGCCGGCCTGGATGCCCATGTCGTCGAAGTCGTGCTGCGCTTCGACGAACTTGTGGGAGGCCTCGAGCAGCGCCTTGGACGGGATGCAGCCCACGTTCAGGCAGGTGCCGCCGTGGACGACCTTGCCTTCCTTGCCGATCCACTTCTCGACACAGGCGGTCTTCAGCCCCAGCTGGGCGGCACGGATGGCGGCCACATAGCCGCCGGGGCCAGCACCGATGACGATCACATCAAATTTATCGGCCATTGAATCTTTCCTGTTGATCGGTTCGCGTTTGAGTCCGATGGTTGGCGCTTAGACGTCCAGCAGCAGGCGTGCCGGATCCTCCAGCAGATCCTTGACGGCGACCAGGAACTGTACCGCGTCCTTGCCGTCGATCATGCGGTGGTCGTAGGAGAGCGCCAGGTACATCATCGGACGAATTTCGACCTTGCCGTTCACCGCCATGGGTCGTTCCTGGATCTTGTGCATGCCCAGGATGGCGGTTTGCGGCGGATTCAGAATCGGCGTCGACATCAGTGAGCCGAAGATGCCCCCATTTGTAATTGTGAAGGTACCGCCCTGCATCTCGTCGATGCCCAGCTTGCCGTCGCGGGCGCGCTTGCCGAAATCGACGATGCCCTTCTCCACGTCGGCCAGCGACATGCTCGAGGTGTCACGCAGGACGGGAACCACCAGGCCACGCGGGGTGGACACCGCCACGCCGATGTCCTGGTAGCCGTGGTAGACGATATCGCTGCCATCGATGGAGGCGTTGACGTCCGGGAAGCGCTTGAGCGCCTCGGTGGCGGCCTTGACGAAGAAGCCCATGAAGCCGAGCTTGGTGTCGTGGGCCTTGAGGAAGGTGTCCTTGTACTGGGCACGCAGGCCCATCACCGCGCTCATGTCCACCTCGTTGTAGGTGGTCAGCATGGCGGCGGTCTGCTGGGCCTGGACCAGGCGCTTGGCGATGGTCTGGCGCAGGCGGCTCATCGGCACGCGCTTCTCGGGACGCTCGCCCTCGGCCACCGGGGCCGCGGCCGGGGCGGCCGGCGCCGCGGCGGCGGCCTTGGCCTTCTTGGCGTTGCCGGCCTGAATGGCGCGCTGCACGTCCTCCTTGAGGATGCGGCCGCCCTTGCCGGTGCCGTCGATCTTGGCCACGTCCAGGTCATGCTCGGCCACCAGCTTGCGGGCCGCCGGGGCGAGGATCTTGTCGCCGACCTTCTCGTCGGCGCCCTCGTCCGCGGCCGCGCTCGGCGCCTCGGCGGCCGGCGCGGCTTCGCCGCCGGCGCCCTCGGCGAAGACCGCCAGCACCTCTTCGGAGGCTACCTGGCTGCCCTCGTCGGCCTTGATCTCCACCAGGGCGCCGTCGGCCGGGGCGACCACTTCCAGCACCACCTTGTCGGTCTCGATCTCGGCCAGCACCTCGTCGCGCTTGACCGCTTCGCCGACCTGCTTGTTCCAGCCGGCCACGGTGCCTTCCTGGATCGACTCGGGGAAGGTCGGCGCCTTCACCTCGTGCTGCTTGCCGGAAGCGGCGGGCGCCTCGGCCTTGGCCGGGGCGGCGTCATCGCTCTTCGCCTCGGCCTTGGCGCCGGCGGCGCCGAGGGTGCCCAGCACCTGCTCGGAGGCCACGGTGTCGCCCTCCTCGGCCTGGATCTCGGCCAGGGTACCGGCCTCGGGGGCCAGCACTTCCAGCACCACCTTGTCGGTCTCGATCTCGACGATCAGCTCGTCGCGCTCGACGCTGTCCCCCGGCTGCTTGTGCCAGGCCGCCACGCTGCCTTCGGCAACGGACTCAGGAAAGGTAGGCGCTTTGATCTCGGTAGCCATCTTGGTCGTTTCCCTTGTGTATTCTCTCGTCCGGTGGGCGCCTTACAGATTGAAGGCGTCGTCCACCAGTTGGCGCTGCTGTTCTACGTGTACCGACATATAGCCCGCGGCGGGAGCCGCCGAGGCCGGACGACCGGCGAACTTGAGGTCGCGGCCCAGGCCGTCCTTGAGCATGTCGGCGACGGCCCGCATATGGTGCTGACTGGAATACCAGGCGCCCTGGTTGAGGGGCTCCTCCTGACACCACACCACCTGCTCCAGGTTGGGGTAGGTCTTGAGGGCCTGATAGAGCTCTTCCTTGGGGAAGGGGTAGAGCTGCTCCAGGCGCACGATGGCGGTGTCGTCGCGCTCCTGGTCGACGCGGTAGCCGGCCAGGTCGTAGTAGACCTTGCCGGAACACAGCACCACGCGCTTGACCTTCTCCGCCTCGAGCTTGCCCTGGTCGGGCAGCACCATCTGGAACTTGCCGTGGGCCAGCTCGTCGAGGCTGGAGGTGGCTTCCTTGTGGCGCAGCAGGCTCTTCGGCGACATCACCACCAGGGGCTTACGCAGCGGGCGGATCACCTGGCGACGCAGCAGATGGAAGATCTGCGCCGGGGTGGTGGGCACGCAGACCTGCATGTTGTGCTCGGCGCACAGCTGCAGGAAGCGCTCCAGGCGCGCCGAGGAGTGCTCGGGCCCCTGTCCCTCGTAGCCGTGGGGCAGCAGCAGGGTCAGGCCACACAGCCGGCCCCACTTGGTCTCGCCGGAGGAGATGAACTGGTCCACCACCACCTGGGCGCCGTTGAAGAAGTCGCCGAACTGCGCCTCCCAGATATTCAGCGCATTGGGCATGGTGGTGGCATAGCCGTACTCGAAGGCCAGCACGGCTTCTTCCGAGAGGAAGGAGTCGTGGATGGTAAAGCGCGGCTGGCCGTCGGCGATATGCTCCAGCGGCACATAGGTGCTGCCGTCCTTCTGGTTGTGCACCACCGCATGGCGGTGGGAGAAGGTGCCGCGGCCCACGTCCTGGCCGGTGATGCGGATCGGATGCCCCTGGTCGAGCAGGGTGGCGTAGGCCAGGGTCTCGGCGAAGCCCCAGTTCAGGGCCATGCCGCCGGCCTGCATCTTGCGACGATCCTCGTAAATCTTGGCGACCTGGCGCTGCACGGCGACGCCATCGGGGATCTCGCACATCCTGGCGGCCAGCTGCTGCAGGCGCTTCATGTCCACGGTGGTATCGGCGTCGCCGGTCCACTCGTGGCCCAGGTAGGGGGCCCAGTCGACGAACAGCGACTTGTTGGGCTCCTTGACCAGGGCGTTGGCCACGTGATTGCCGGCCAGCAGGTCTTCCCGGTAGGTCTCGACCAGTTGCTTGGCCGCCTCCTCGGAGAGTACGCCCTGCGCCACCAGGCGCTTGGCGTAGATCGCCCGGGAGCTGGGGTGGTTCTTGATCTTGCCGTACATCATCGGCTGGGTGCCGGAGGGCTCGTCGGCCTCGTTGTGGCCGCGGCGGCGATAGCACACCAGGTCGATGACCACGTCCTTCTTGAACTGCATGCGGTAGTCCAGGGCGACCTGGGCGGCATGCAGCACGGCGTCGGGGTCGTCGCCGTTGACGTGGAAGATCGGCGCCTGGACCATCTTGGCGATGTCGGTGCAGTACTCGGTGGAGCGGGTGTCCAGGGGGTTGGAGGTGGTGAAGCCGACCTGGTTGTTGATCACCAGGTGCAGGGTGCCCCCGGTCTTGTAGGCGCGGGTCTGGGACATCTGGAAGGTCTCCATGACCACGCCCTGACCGGCGAAGGCCGCATCCCCGTGCACATTGATCGGCAGCACCTTGGTGCCGTCACCGTCGTTGCGGCGGTCCTGGCGGGCACGCACCGAGCCCTCCACCACCGGCGAGACGATTTCCAGATGCGAAGGGTTGAAGGCCAGCGCCAGGTGCACCTCGCCGCCCGGCGTCATGACGTTGGAGCTGAAGCCCTGGTGGTACTTGACGTCGCCGGAGCCGTGCTCGATGACCTTCTTGCCATCGAACTCCTCGATCAGCTCGGAGGGGCTCTTGCCTAGGATATTGACCAGCAGGTTGAGGCGGCCACGGTGGGCCATGCCGATCACCACTTCCTTGGTGCCGTAGCCGCCGGCACGCTGGATCAGCTCGTCCATCATCGGGATGAAGGACTCGCCGCCCTCCAGGCCGAAGCGCTTGGTACCCGGGTACTTGGAGGCCAGGTAGTTCTCCAGGCCCTCGGCGGCGGTCAACCGCTCGAGCACGTGCTTGCGCACCTCGGGGCTGAACTTGGGCGCGCTGCGCACCGACTCGAAGCGCTGCTGCAGCCAGCGTTTCTCCTCGGTATCGACGATATGCATGAACTCACAGCCGATGGCGCGGCAGTAAGTCTGTTCCAGAGACTCGACGATCTCCTTGAGGGACGCCTTGTCCTTGCCGATAAACAGCGAGCCGGTCTGGAATTCGGTGTCCAGGTCCGCGGGGGTCAGCTGGTGGAAGGCCAGATCCAGGTCGGGAACCGGGGTCGGGCTGCGCAGATCGAGGGGATCGATCTTGGCGCGCTGATGGCCACGGAAGCGGTAGGCGTTGATCAGCTGGAGGACCTTGACCTGCTTCTTGCTGTCGCCGCTGTCGCCGCCGGCGGCGGCACCCTGGGTGGGGCGACGGGTCTTGGCTAGCTGATAGAACTGGTCACGAATCGGACTAAGGGGGACGTCTTGGGAGGAGCTGCCTTCGGGGCGGGGCAACTGGTCGAAGTAGTTGCGCCACTCATCGGGGACAGCATTGGGATCGACGAGGTACTGCTCGTAGAGCGCTTCCACATAGTGGACATTGCCACCACTCATGTGGGAAGTGCGCCACATCAACTCCATTATGCCTTCTTGCATCTCTCGGTCACCCTGCACTGATGGGGTGTTGTCGGCGCCTGACACGGGGGTCGCCGCATCGGCGTTCCTGGTGCCCTGCCGGCGGGCGGTTCATCCATCCGGCGCTTTAGCTTGCAAACAGGCCACTTATTCTTGTACCCGGCGCGATCTGCCTGATGATCGTTCGAAGAAAGCCGGCGCACTAGGCACCGGCTGACCTCGACGGGGCCGGGGCAACTGCGACACTGGGTCGCAGTTGCCGGGCGGCGCCCATGATACCAAGCAAGCCACGAGGATTTAAGTGGCATTGGCCAGCAACATCTCGCGAATCTTGCCGATGGCCCGGGTCGGGTTGAGCCCCTTGGGACACACCGAGACGCAGTTCATGATGCCGCGGCAGCGGAACACGGAGAACGGATCCTCCAGCTCGGCCAGGCGCTCGCGGGTCGCCTCGTCCCGGGAGTCGGCCAGGAAGCGGTAGGCCTGGAGCAGGCCCGCCGGCCCCACGAACTTGTCCGGGTTCCACCAGAAGGAGGGGCAGGAGGTGGAACAGCAGGCGCACAGGATGCACTCGTAGAGGCCGTCGAGCTTGTCGCGATCCTCCGGCGACTGCAGGCGCTCGATGGCCGGCGCCGGGGTGTCGTTCTGCAGGTACGGCTGGATACGCTCGTACTGCTTGTAGAACAGCCCCATGTCGACCACCAGGTCACGCACCACCGGCAGGCCCGGCAGCGGACGCAGGGTCAGCTTGCCGTTCTTGACCACCTCGGAGAGCGGCGTGATGCAGGCCAGGCCGTTCTTGCCGTTCATGTTCATGCCGTCGGAGCCACACACGCCCTCGCGGCAGCTGCGGCGATAGGCCAGGCCGTTGTCCTGCTCCTTCATCATGTGCAGGACGTCCAGCACCATGACATCACGGCCCTGGGTGTCGACCTGGAACTCCTGCATATAGGGCGCGGAGTCGGTCTCCGGGTTGTAGCGGTATACGGATACCTGAAGCATGGATCGTGGCTCCCCTTAGTAGGTACGGACTTTCGGCTCGAAGGTGTCGACGGTCTTGGGCGCGAAGTTGACGTCGCGCTGGCCAAGCCGCTTCTCGGCCGGGAAGTAGAGCGAGTGCTTCAGCCAGTTGGCGTCGTCACGGTCCGGGTAGTCGTAGCGGGAGTGCGCGCCGCGACTCTCCTTGCGCTCCAGGGCGGAGATCGCCGTGGCCTCGGCCACTTCCATCAGGTTATCCAGCTCCAGGGCCTCGACACGGGCGGTGTTGAAGGCATTGGACTTGTCTTCCAGGTGCGCGTTGGCGATGCGCCCGCGCAGCTCGGCCAGCTGTTTGACCCCTTCCTGCATGTTGTCTTCCTGACGGAAGACGCCGAAGGAGTTCTGCATGATGCTCTGCAGCTCGCGCTTGAGCTCGGCCACGGACTCGCCACCGGAGGACTCGTTCCAGCGGTTCATGCGCGCCATGGCGGACTCGATATCGGAGTCGGAGGCGTCCAGGTAGTCGATGCCTTCGTTCAGGGCATTCTCGATGAACATGCCGGCGGCGCGACCGAAGACCACCAGGTCGAGCAGCGAGTTGCCGCCCAGGCGGTTGGCGCCGTGCACCGAGACGCAGGCCGCCTCGCCACAGGCGAACAGGCCGTTGACGATCTGGTCGTTGCCGTCGGCGTCCTGCATGATCGCCTGGCCATGAACGTTGGTGGGGATACCGCCCATCATGTAGTGACAGGTGGGCACCACCGGGATCGGCTCCTTGGCCGGGTCCACGTGGGCGAAGGTCTTGGAGAGCTCGACGATGCCGGGCAGGCGCTTACCGAGGACTTCCTCGCCGAGGTGATCCAGCTTGAGGAAGACGTGATCGCCGTCTTCGCCGCAACCGCGACCCTCGAGGATCTCCATGACCATGGAGCGGGCCACCACGTCGCGACCGGCCAGGTCCTTGGCGTTGGGGGCATAACGCTCCATGAAGCGCTCGCCGTCCTTGTTGATCAGGTAACCACCCTCGCCGCGGCAGCCCTCGGTGACCAGGGTGCCGGCGCCGTAGATACCGGTGGGGTGGAACTGCCACATCTCCATGTCCTGCATCGGGAAGCCGGCACGCAGGGCCATGCCGATGCCGTCACCGGTGTTGATCAGGGCATTGGTGGTGGAGGCGTAGATGCGACCGGCACCGCCGGTGGCCAGCACGGTGGCCTTGGACTTCACGTGCACCACTTCGCCGGTCTCGATGCACATGGCGATGCAGCCCACCACGTCGCCATTGGCGTTCTTGACCAGATCTACCGCGAACCACTCATTGAGGAAGGTGGTGTTGTTCTTCAGGTTGTTCTGGTAGAGGGTGTGCAGCAGGGCGTGACCGGTACGGTCGGCGGCGGCACAGGTCCGCGCCGCCTGGCCGCCCTTGCCGAAGTCCTTGGACTGGCCGCCGAAGGGGCGCTGGTAGATGCGGCCGTTGTCGAAGCGCGAGAACGGCAGGCCCATGTGCTCGAGCTCGAAGACCGCCTTGGGGCCCTCGGAACACATGTACTCGGCGGCGTCCTGGTCGGTGATGTAGTCGCCGCCCTTGACGGTGTCATACATGTGCCAGCGCCAGTCATCGTTGGGATCGGCGGAGGCGATGGCGCAGGTGATACCGCCCTGGGCGGAGACGGTGTGGGAGCGGGTCGGGAACACCTTGGAGAGGACCGCGGTCTTCTTGCCGGACTTGGCCAGCTCCAGGGCGGCTCGCAGGCCGGAGCCACCGCCACCGATGATGATTGCGTCGAAGGTCAGGCTACGCATGTTAGACATGAATCAGGCTCCCCACAGGACTTGAATGCCCCACACCAGAAAAACGAAGATGGCCAGGATAACGACAAGCTGCACGGCGATGCGCACGGCGGTGGGCTTGAGGTAGTCGGTGGTCACGGTCCACAGGCCGACCCAGGCGTGGGCCGCCAGGGAGACGAAGGCCAGCAGCGAGAAGATACGCATCCAGGTGGCGGAGAAGAGCCCGCTCCAGGCCGCGTAGTCCAGGCCCGGATTGAACAGCAGATAGCCGACCATAAAGAGTGTGTAGACGGCCAGGATCAGCGCGGAGACGCGCTGGATCAGCCAGTCGGAGAGGCCGCTGCGGCCGAAGCTTGTGATGTTGGTTACCATACCCAGACTCCCGCCAGAATGATCAGAACGGCACTGATGACCACGGTGGCCTGTGCCTTCTTCAAGCCGCCCTCGAGGGTGACGCCGATGTTCATGTCCATCAGCAGGTGCTTGATGCCGGCCACGAAGTGGTAGGCCAAGGCCGACAGCAGCCCCCAAGCGATGAGCTTGACGAGAACGTTGTGGGAGAGGGCATGACTGACGGCGTCGAATCCTTCGGGAGAAGAGAGCGACGTATCCAGCGCCCAGAAGGCAAAGATCAGCCCAATGAAGAGAAGGATGCCAGTGATGCGGTGGGTGATCGACGTCAATGCCGGTAGCGGCATCTTGATCGTCGTCAGGTCGAGGTTTACGGGTCGTTTGCTATTCACGGCTCTATACACACTCTCTTGGCCCGCTTCCTGGTTGGGGCAAGGCCCAAGCGGGCGGTGGTTTTGAGGAAGGGCTCGGCCGTTTGCCAAGTCGGCACGACTCCATTCCTACCAGTCGCGCGGGGTGGATTATAGGGACAAGGGCTAATCATGACAAACCTAACCGTGCCGAACACGACCATGGTTTAGCCTTGACCGTCACCATCAGAAGCGCACAATGATGCAGGGCAGCAAGTCCTTTACCAAACATGTACACAAAGGGTTAGACATAAAACCAAACGACCTTTCGGCTAATTGACAATCCCCGACACGCTTCTATAGTGGGCGAACTTTTTCCGCCAGCATGGCAAGCGAGACAACGACTTATCGTCCGAAACAAGAGACAGAGGAGGCCGGCATGGCTGACAGGAAAGCGCAGTTGACGATCGAAGGGCTGGACAAGGTAATCGAGCTGCCTGTCTATTCCGGCACCGTCGGCCCCGACGTGGTCGATGTCCGCGGCCTGGGCGCCGAGGGCGTCTTCACCTATGATCCCGGCTTCATGGCCACATCCTCCTGCCAATCCGCCATCACCTATATCGATGGCGCCAAGGGCGTGTTGCTGCACCGCGGCTACCCCATCGACCAGCTGGCCAAGCACTCCAACTACGTGGAGCTCTGCTACCTGCTGCTCAATGGCGAGCGCCCCTCGAAGGAAGAGTACCGGAACTTCGAGCGCACCATCCGCAACCACACCATGGTTCACGAGCAGCTGGCCAACTTCTACAAGGGTTTCCGTCGCGACGCCCACCCCATGTCGATCCTGTGCGGCGTGGTGGGCGGCCTGGCGGCCTTCTACCATGACCACCTGGACATCACCCGGGAGGAGGATCGGCAGATCAGCGCCATTCGCCTGATCGCCAAGATGCCGACGCTGGCGGCCATGTGCTACAAGTACAACATCGGCCAGCCCTTCAACTATCCGCGTAACGATATGAGCTATGCGGAAAACTTCCTCTACATGATGTTCAGCAACCCCTGCGAGGAGTACCAGATCAATCCGGTCTTCGCCAAGGCCATGGATCGCATCTTCATGCTCCACGCGGACCACGAGCAGAACGCCTCCACCTCCACGGTGCGCCTGGCCGGCTCCACCGGCGCCAACCCCTTCGCCTGCATCAGCGCCGGCATCGCCGCCCTCTGGGGCCCCGCCCACGGCGGCGCCAACGAGGCGGTGCTGAACATGCTCGACGAGATCGGCGACGACTCCGAGGAGAACATCCAGCGCTTTATCGACAAGGCCAAGGACAAGGACGACCCCTTCCGCCTGATGGGCTTCGGCCACCGGGTCTACCGCAACTTCGACCCCCGCGCCAAGGTAATGAAGGAGACCTGCGACGAGGTGCTTGGGCAGCTGGGCCTGGCCGACGACCCGCAGCTGCGCATCGCCAAGCGCCTGGAGGAGATCGCCCTGGAGGACGAGTACTTCGTCAAGCGCAAGCTCTACCCCAATGTCGACTTCTATTCCGGCATCATCCTCAAGGCGATCGGCATCCCCACCAATATGTTCACGGTGATCTTCGCCATGTCGCGCACCATCGGCTGGATCTCCCACTGGCACGAGATGATCAGCGGCGACCACAAGATCGGCCGCCCGCGCCAGCTCTATATCGGTCATCCGCAACGCGACTACCCCACCGAGTAAGCGCCAGCGCAGCACGCAACCCGAAAGGCCGCCCCATGGGGCGGCCTTTCGTGTTTTACCCCCAGCAACCACGAAGAGGAGTCTCCCGATGGCCTCCCCCCTTTCTACCGTCGCCTTTATCGGCCTGGGCGTGATGGGTTACCCCATGGCCGGACATCTGGCCAAAGCGGGCCTGACGGTCCGCGTCTACAATCGCAGCGCGGCCAAGGCCGAGGCCTTCGTCGCCGAGCACGGCGGCAGCCACCACCCCACGCCTCGGGAGGCCGCCAGCGGCGCCGAGCTGGTACTAGTCTGCGTCGGCAATGACGACGATGTGCGCCAGGTCACCCGTGGCGAGCAGGGCGCCCTCGCCGGCATGGCGCCGGGCAGCCTGCTGGTGGATCACACCACCGCCTCGGCGAGCCTGGCCCAGGAGCTCGACGCCGCCTGCCGCGAGGCCGGCGTCGACTTCCTCGACGCCCCGGTCTCGGGGGCCAGCAGGGCGCCGAGAACGGCGCCCTGACCATCATGTGCGGCGGCGAGGCCGAGGCCTTCGCCCGGGTCGAGACGCCCCTGGCCCACTACGCCAAGGCGGTGACTCACATGGGGCCCGCCGGCAGCGGTCAGCTCACCAAGATGGTCAACCAGATCTGCGTGGCCGGCGTCGTCCAGGGCCTGGCGGAGGGCCTGCACCTGGCCGACAAGGCGGGCCTGGAGCCGCAGCGGGTGATCGAGGTGATCTCCCAGGGCGCCGCCGGCTCCTGGCAGATGGATCACCGCCACCGCACCATGATCGAGGGCGACTACGACCACGGCTTCGCGGTGGACTGGATGCGCAAGGATCTGGCCATCTGCCTCGACCAGGCCCGGGAGCTGGGGGCTCGCCTGCCGCTGACCGCCCTGGTGGATCAGTTCTATGGCGACGTTCAGGCGATGGGCGGCGGCCGCTGGGATACCTCGTCGCTGCTCAAGCGATTGCAGCGCGACTGACCCGCCCCGGGAGCCATCCGCCGACTCACAGGACGGCGGATGGCGGCACCCCGCCCGGGGCCTGAGATCCCACGCCCTTCTCACGCTCCGGCCCTTATCCCCAGGCCGCGGCTTTTCCACACAAACTGTGGATAAGGCTGTTCAAAACCTCGAGAAAAGGGCCAGCAGGCGCCATGACAAGGGGGTTACGCTTAGATTGATCAATTTTTATCCATTTATAAGCTATTGATTTTAAAAGGATAAAATAAGAATCACCGCAACCACGCGGCTCGTTGCCGGGTTGTGCACAGGGTGACAGAAGAGTGACAGTCGAGGTGGACAACTCGAGAGGGTTGTCAAGCCCGAGAGGGGGAAATTCGAGGAGAAAACAGGCCGGAAGGCTCCCGCTG
Source organism: Halomonas sp. NCCP-2165 (assembly GCF_023708045.1). Lineage (NCBI taxonomy): Bacteria > Pseudomonadati > Pseudomonadota > Gammaproteobacteria > Oceanospirillales > Halomonadaceae > Halomonas > Halomonas sp. NCCP-2165. The sequence continues at coordinate 46,470 of NZ_BRCY01000001.1, read as the reverse complement.
GATCGGGGCCGACCCGGAATCGAGAGACAAAAAAAACGCCTTTCGGCGCCGGTCTTGCTTGGAGTGGTGTGGAAAGTGGCGTCCCATAGGGGGTTCGAACCCCTGTTACCGCCGTGAAAGGGCGGTGTCCTAGACCACTAGACGAATGGGACGCATCTTCCAGACTCTCGAGATGGTGGTGGAGCCTAGCGGGATCGAACCGCTGACCTCAACACTGCCAGTGTTGCGCTCTCCCAGCTGAGCTAAGGCCCCGCATCTCGTGAAGACGAGGCGTATAGTACTGATTCCCCTCGGCTTCGTCAACACCTTTTTAAAGCTGGAAGCTGGAAGCTGGAAGCTGGAAGCTGGAAGCTGGAAGCTGGAAGCTGGAAGCTGGAAGCTGGATAACAGCCTAAATGGCACCGCCTCCGGGGCAAGGCCTCGGAGGCGGTTGTTCTTCCAGCTTCAAGCTGAAGGCTTCAAGCTCCGTGCGAAGCCGGTTGCTTACAGCGCTTTGAACTCCTTCTCCAGGCGCTTGGCCTGCTTCTTGGAGACGCCACCCAGCACGGCGATGGCGTGGCGCAGCCGGGCGCGGGTCATGTCCGAGCCGAGGATCGCCATGGCGTCCAGTACCGAGGTGGAGGTGGCGGAGCCAGTCACGGCGATAAACACCGGGGCCAGGAAGGCCTTCATCTTCAGTTCGAAGACCTCGGCCAGGGCCTTGACCTCCACCAGCAGGCTCTCCTTGTCCCAGCGCGAGACGCCTTCCAGGCGCCACACCAGGAACTGCAGCAGGCGCACCAGCTCGTCGCGCTCCAGCTTGACGCTCGCGAAGCTGGACTCGTCGATGGCCGGCAGGCCGGAGAAGAAGTGGCCGGCCAGCGGCATCACCTCGGAGAGGGTCTCCACCCGCGGGCGCACCTGGGGCAGGATCTCGCGCACATAGGCCTCGTTGAAGGCCCAGTCGCGCAGCGCCTGGAGGAAGGCGTCGTCGTCCAGGTCCTCGCGAATATAGAGGCCGTTGAGCCAGGTCAGCTTCTCCAGGTCGAAGACCGGCCCGCCCAGGGAGACCCGCTCGACATCGAAGTGGGCCATCATCTCGTCGAGGGAGAACTTCTCCCGCTCATCGGGCATCGACCAGCCCATGCGACCCAGGTAATTGGTCACCGCCTGGGGCAGGAAGCCCATGCGCCGGTAGTAGTTGATGGAGGTCGGGTTCTTGCGCTTGGAGAGCTTCGACTTGTCCGGGTTGCGCAGCAGCGGCATATGACACAGCTCCGGCATCTCCCAGCCGAAGTACTCGTAGAGCAGCTGATGCTTGGGAGCGGAGTTGATCCACTCCTCGCCACGCAGCACATGGGTGATGCCCATCAGGTGGTCGTCCACCACGTTGGCCAGGTGGTAGGTGGGCATGCCGTCGGACTTGAGCAGGATCTGGGCGTCGACCTGGGCCCAGTCCACCTCGATCACCCCGCGCAGGCGATCCTTGACTCGGCAGGTCCCCTCGGTGGGAACCCGCATGCGCACCACATAGGGCCAGCCCTCCCGCTCGCGGCGCGCCACCTCTTCCTCGGGCAGGGCCAGGTCGGCGGGCTTGAGGGCCATCTGCAGGCCGGCGGCCTTGCGCGCCTCGCGCAGCTCGTCGAGCTCCTCGCTGGTGCGGTAGCACTTGAAGGCGTGGCCGGCATCCAGCAGCTGGCGGGCGTACTCGGCGTAGATATCGCCCCGCTCGCTCTGCCGATAAGGCCCATGGGGACCGCCCACGTCGGGCCCCTCGTCCCACTCCAGGCCCAGCCAGCGCAGGGAGTCGAGGATCATCTGCTCCGACTCCGGGGTGGAGCGCTCGCGGTCGGTGTCCTCGATGCGCAGGATGAACTGTCCGCCCTGCTGGCGGGCGAAGCAGAGATTGAACAGGGCGATATAGGCGGTGCCCACATGGGGGTCGCCGGTGGGGGACGGCGCGATACGGGTACGTACGGTCATCTCGGAATCCATTGGCTAGAGAGGTGATGTCCTGGAGGGCGATTATACGCACTCGTCCCCTGTCCAGCAGCCATCGGAACCCGGCCCCGCCGCGGCAGTCTCCACAAGAGTTCACCGTTGCGAGGAGCGCTCATGCTAGCCAACCTGCCCGACGACTTCACCGCCCTGGTGACCGGCGCCTCGGGGGCCATCGGCGGCGCCGTGATTCGGGCGCTGCTGGCCGATTCCCGCCCCGCTCGGGTGATCGCCGTCAGTCGCCGGCCCGCCTCCCCGGCCCTCGTCGATGCCCGCCTGACCTGGATCGAGGCCGAGGTGGCGAGCAAAGCGGGACGCCGAACCATCGCCGAGGCCCTGGGCGATAGGCCCCTGCACCTCTGGTTCAATGCCATCGGTGTCCTTCACGAGGGCGAGACCTTGCCGGAGAAGCGCCTGGAAGCGCTCGACGAGGAGGCCCTGCAGCACCTCTATCTGGTCAATGCGATCACCCCGGCGCTGCTGCTCAAGACGCTGCACCCGCACCTCAAGGGAGATCACCCGGCCATCGTCGCCAGCCTCTCGGCGCGGGTCGGCTCCATCGGCGACAACCGCCTGGGGGGATGGTATGGCTACCGGGCCAGCAAGGCCGCCCATAACATGCTGATGCGCACCGCCGCCGTGGAGCTCAAGCGGCTGAATGCGCAGAGTTGCGTGCTCTGCCTGCACCCCGGCACCACCGACAGCGCCCTCTCCCGCCCCTTCCAGGCCCGGGTACCCGAGGGCAAGCTGTTCACTCCCGACTTCGTCGCCGAGCGACTGCTCGGGGTCATCGGCGAGCGCCGCGCCGAGGAGAGCGGCAGCTTCTGGGACTGGGCCGGCGAGCCCATCCCCTGGTAGCACCGGAGTTCCCTACAGCACCAGGTGCTCGTGGAACCAGTCGGTGATGAAATCCAGGTAGGCCCGGGTCTTGTCGGGGAGGTACTTGCGGGAGCGGAACAACACCAGCATGCTGCCATGCTCGTTCCAGTAAGGCTGCAACAGCGGCACCAGGCGCCCCTCCTCCACCGCCGCGCGAGCCGCGAAGGTGGGCAGATAGGCCAGGCCGAAGCCCGCCTTGGCGGCCTCGACCACCCCCAGCAGGTTGTTGATCACCAGCCGCGAATGGGGCTCCACGTCCAGGGGCTGCCCATTGAGCGAGAAGCGCCAGTGGGCGCCCAGGTCGTAGTTGCCGTAGAAGACGGTGTCGTGCCGGGCGATATCCTGGGGGTGATGCAGCGGCTGGTGGATTCTCGCCAGGTAATCCGGCGCCGCATAGAGGCCATAGACCACCTTGCATAGCGGCCGCGAGACCAGGCTGGAAGGCGGCAGCGGGCCCATGCGGATGGCCAGGTCCACGGCGTCGTCGATGGGCTCGAAGCGCTGATCCTCGAGCAAGATCTCCACCGCCACGTCCGGATAGCGACGCATGAAAGCGGTGGTCGGCTCGGCCAGGTACATGAAACCGAAGCTGACCTGAGCACTCACCTTGAGCTGGCCCCGAGGCCGCGCCGTCACCGACTGCACCTGGGCCTCCGCGGCGGCCAGCTCCTCACGGATGCGCAGGCCGTGCTCGTAGTAGATCTGTCCCGCTTCGGTCAGGTGCAGCGAGCGGGTGGAGCGGTTGAGCAGGCTCACCCCCAGCTCTTCTTCCAGGGCCGCCACCCGCTTGGAGGCCAGCGACTTGGAAATGCCCAGACGGCGTGCCGCGGCGGTAAAGCTGCCGCTGCGCACGACCTCCACGAAAACCTTGAGCGCATCCAGGGTCGCCACCGCGGCTTCTCCTCTATCGGGCTTCCATCGAGCCTGTGTTCAGGCAATGTTTCCATAATGGAAACACTAGTTTTCGATTGTACCCACTTATTCCGCAAATGCCGACTGACTATACTGGCCCTGCCTGCCGAGACGAGCCGTGGCTCCCTCGACGGGTCAACGCCATCGGGCCGGTCACTGCCGGCCTGGATGACGCCTTCAGTGCATATCTGCTTTGCGCGCTGCCGGATGTTGATCGACAACCGGCGCGCTTTTCTTTTTGCTCCTGTCCCCTGTCCAGTCCCCCGGAACAAACGCAACTTAACGCATCCGTCGTTGTCACAGCAGCGGTGTCGACTTATCGTTGACCCTTCGTGGTCGGCCCCCTGGGCCCCGATATGCCGCGACCTCCCCCCTTTCACGCTGACGAGAGACTTCGATGGAATCGCTCGGTCCCCGAATCAAGCAGCTTCGTTTACACGCCCAGCTCAACAAGGCCGCCCTGGCTCGCCGGGTCGGCGTCTCCGATGTCACCATCTCCTATTGGGAGTCGGGTGCCATCAAACAGATCGGTCACGAGCGCCTGGTGGCCCTGGCCGAGGCCCTGGGCTGTCCGTTGAGCCAGTTGCTGGATGATGGCGCCTTCGGTGGCCAGCAGCCGCTGCGTCTCTCCCATCACCTGCCGCTGCCCTGGAGCGGCCAGGGCGCCCCGACCCTGATACTCGACGGCGAGAAGGCTCCCGCCTATCTGGTCGCAGCGGCCGGTGACGAGGCCTTCGAGGCCCTGCCCGCCGGCGCGCTGGCCGCCATCCGGCCACTCAGCCTCTATCAGGGAGCGGGCCTCTATCTGGTAGAAGACGAGGGACGACTGGAGCTGCGCCGCCTGGAGACCGAGCCCGAACGGCTCGACCTGCATGGCAAGGTGGTGGCACGCTGGGCCCGCCTCGAGGAGTGACCCCCGCACTCAGCGATGGCTAAGCTCATAGGGAACCTGGTACTCGATAATGCGCCCCAGCCCATGGCCGGACTCCCGCACCCAGTCACCACTGAGGTGCTCGCCCCGCTCACCGACCACCGCCCGAACCCGGGGAGGCTGCACGCTGGCCGGGGACATGCTCAGGCGCAGGATATAGCGGCCCGCCGCCAGGCCGCTGCCGGGACCGAGGGGCCCCGCCTCGACGTTGCCGTCCTCGCCGACCTGGAGGCGCTGACGCCAGCTGACACCGCTGGCCTCGCGAATCACCACCAACTGGAGTCGAGTACCCTCGGGCAGGTTGGTCGCCCCGGAAACAGCGAGCCGCCGGTCATCCCGGGGCAGCGCCGACAGGCTGACACGGATCGGCTCGTCCAGCACCGCGGCCGGCAGCGCGGGGTCAGGGGCATCGGCGACCCCAGGGGGCGCCCCCTCACCACCGCCGGACGTGGATGGAGATGCCGGAGGCTCCGCCTCGCCACCACATCCGACCACGCTCAGCAGCAGGGCCATCGCCGCTAGCCAGGACAATCGGCGCCTCGCCTCCATGAAAGACCTCCCGAGAGTTCAGTGCCTCTCTAGACTACCATCGCCCCCGGTCGTTCGTTCCAACGCCCCGCGTCGCCGAACTCAGGCATCGGCGCACGCCAGGTCATCCCGCAGCCGCCTGAGGACCTCGTATCGCTCGCTCATGCTGATCTCCACTCTCTGGGCTCCCTGTGGTGATCGCACAACGACGCCACGGCGATCCTGTCCCGAATCAACTCAGGCGGAGTCGCCGATCACGCCCAGCCACAGCAGCGCGGCCACGAAGGCCATGGCCAACCCGAAGGCCAGGCCCATGGCCAGCAATTGGCGCGGCAGCCAGAGCAGACCCCGCCGCCCCAGGGCAATGGAAATACTCAACCAGGCCGCCACGAAGATCACGAACATGGCGGCACTCGCCAGGGACTCGGCCATCTCTCGTCTCCTCAGTCATTTCACGGAGGCGCCGTTATACCCAGCCGGCCCCGCCCAGGCCAGCCGCCGCCCCCCATAGCGCCTATCCGCCTACGCCATACGCCTGGGCGAGGTGGAGATGTCCGCGCCGGCGAGCGCTGACTCAGCCCTCGCATCCCGCGTCGGGGCTGGTAGAATGGCTGCCTCTCCCGCGCTACCCCGTGATACCGATGCCCCGACTCGACCGTACCTTCTCCGTCGCCCCGATGATGGAATGGACCACCCGCGACTATCGCGCCTTCGCCCGCACCCTGAGCCGGCGCGCCCTGCTCTATACCGAGATGGTCACCAGCGGGGCCATCCTGCATGGCAGCCCCCGGGAGCGCTTTTTGGGCCATGACCCGGTGGAGCATCCCCTGGCCCTGCAGCTGGGCGGCAGCGATGCCGGCGAACTCGCTGAGTGCGCGGCGATCGCCGAGGCCTGGGGCTATGACGAGGTCAACCTCAACGTGGGCTGCCCCAGCGATCGCGTCCAGAACAACCTGATCGGTGCCTGCCTGATGGGGCATCCCGACAAGGTGGCGGCGGCGGTGAAGGCGATGCGCGAGGCGGTATCGATTCCGGTCACGGTGAAGTGCCGCATCGGCATCGACGATCAGGACGAGGACGCCGACCTGGCGCACTTTATCGATGTCGTGGCCGATGCCGGCTGTGACACCTTTATCGTGCATGCCCGCAAGGCCTGGCTGCAGGGGCTCTCCCCCAAGGAGAACCGCGATATTCCGCCCCTCAACTATCCTCGGGTGCACCGCCTCAAGGCCGAGCGACCGGCGCTGCATATCGGCATCAACGGCGGCATCAAGACCCTCGACGAGTGCCACGAACAGCTCGAACACGTGGATAGCGTGATGGTGGGCCGCGAGGCCTACCAGAATCCCTGGCTGCTGGCCGGCGTCGACGCGGCCCTCTACGGCGAGCCGGGCCCCGCGACGAGTCGCCACGCCGCGGCCCGGGCCTTCCGTCCCTATATCGCCCGGCGCCTCGCGGAGGGCGCCCGGCTCAATCACCTGACTCGCCATCTGCTGGGGCTCTTCCAGGGCTGTCCGGGAGGGCGCAAGTTCCGCCGCCACCTCTCCGAGCATGCCCATCGCGATGGCGCCGGCCTGGCGGTCTTCGACGATGCCCTGGGCCTGGTCCCGGAAGGCACACCGGTGCCCGCCGCCGCCCCGGCTACTTGAGGTTGAGGCCCTCGGGCAAGGATTCGTAGTCCGACTGGAAGGTCTCGATGGCGCTCTCCGCCTCCTCGATGGCATCGAAGCGCGCCACGTGGAAGAGCGCCTCCCCCTCGTTGGCCAGGGGCAGGTTGCTCATGCCGATCACGATACCGTCGGCGTTGGCCAGCACCTCCCCCTCCACGTTGCCGAAGGGGTCCGCCACCACCCCCAGCAGTTCGCCCTTGCCCACCCGGGCGCCGAGGCGCACCTTGGGACGCAGGATGCCGTCGATGGGGGCCCGGGCCCAACTGGAACCGTTGGCCACCTCGGCGGCAGGGGGCGTGGCCCGACGCCGGTCGCCGCTCAGCATGCCGATGCTGCGCATCACCCGACGCACGCCCCGCACCCCGGGGGCAATCGCCCACTCGTCGAAGCGCAGCGCCTCGCCGGCTTCATAGGTGAGCACCGGCACGCCATTGCCCTGGGCATAGTGACGCAGGCTGCCCTCGCGCAGCTCGGCATTGAGGATCACCGGCACGCCGAAGGCCATGGCCATGGCCTCGGTCTCCCCTTCCGGGGTCAGCTGAGCGCGAATCTGCGGCAGGTTGGTGCGGTGAATGGCGCCGGTATGCAAATCGATGATATGGGTCGCCAGGTCGACGATCTGCTCGCGGAACAGCGCCGCCACCCGGGAGCCCAGGGAGCCCGCCTCGCTGCCGGGGAAACAGCGGTTGAGGTCGCGGCGGTCGGGCAGGTAGCGGCTGTGCTGGACGAAGCCGAAGACATTGACGATGGGCACGGCGATCAGGGTACCGCGCAGGCCGCGCACGGCACTGGAGCGCAGCAGGCGGCGCACGATCTCCACGCCGTTGATCTCGTCGCCATGAATGGCCCCGCACACCAGCAGTACCGGCCCGCTCTGGCGGCCGTGAATCACCTCCACCGGAATATGCAGGGGGGCATGGGTATAGAGCTTGGCCACGGGGACATCGATCTGGGCCCGGGCGCCGGGGGCGACCCGTACGCCGGCGAGTTCGAAGGGAGCACGCGCCATGGAACACTTCCTATCTCAAGAGGCTGGCTTCCTTATACGCCTCCTCACCCGCCGACACGAGCCTTGGCCCTCAACGCCGGCGACTCCTTATATATACAATCATGAATGTAAGTTTTACAGGGCCTGGGGTAAACTGGAACGCCCCCCGCTCCCTCGAGACCCATTATGGCCCGAAAGACCAAAGCCGAAGCCGAAGCCACCCGCGAGGCCCTGCTGGATGCCGCCGAAGCGGTATTCTATGCCAAGGGGGTGGCCCGTACCTCCCTGGAGGAAATCGCCCGCCAGGCCGGCATGACCCGGGGTGCCCTCTACTGGCACTTCAAGAACAAGGGCGATCTCTTCACCGCCCTGCTGGATCGCGTACGCCTGCCCTTTCAGGAGCTGGTGGAAGAGGTCGGCACCGATAGCCATGGCGACTCGCCCCTGGAGGCGATTCGCCTGGCCTGCCACAAGGGCTTCGTGCGCCTGGCACAGCCCCGCTACCAGCGGGTCTATTCGATCCTGGTGCATCGTTGCGAGTTCTTCGGCGATATCGACCCCATCGCCATGCAGAACAGTATGGTCGACGAATCCTGCGGCGCCCTGGAGGAGTATTTCCAGTGCGCCGCCGCCCGGGGCCAGCTGCGCGAGGATATCTCCCCCATGCTCGCCGCCCAGCTGCTGCAGGCGACCCTGGGCGGCCTCTTCCACGACTGGCTGCGCAATCCCGAGGAGTTCTCCATCGAGGCCCGCGGCGGCGAGCTGGTGGATACCCTGCTGCGCCTGCTGAAAGGCGCCTGAGGCCGCCTCAATGGGAGGCGGCCCGACCACCATTCGGCCGCCGCCCGCGACGCAGTCGCCGCAGCCGTGCCCGGGCCTCCTCGAACTCCTGTAGCGGCACGCTGCGGTAGCGCGCCTCGTCGGCCAGGTACTTCACCAGCACCCGGCGCTCCCCGGCCCGGGGCAGGCCTTCCGCCTTGCCATGCAGGCGCACCTCATGGGCCGGATCATCCACCAGGGTCGCCCGGGTACAGCCCTCCGCGTCGCAGTCGGCACCGACCACCACCGTCTCCCCCAGCAGGCAGCGTTTGCCTCCATGGCGGTGGAACCAGGGGTGCAGGGCGCGGCAGAGCCCGGCGGCCAGCGGCGAGGCCAGGGCCAGGGCCCCCCATAGCACCGCCACCCCGACCGGAATGCGCAACAGCCCCAGGGGCAGCCAGCGCAGGAGCAGCAGCTCCAGGGCCAGGGTCAGGCCCCCGGCGATCGCCAGCAACACCGTCAGGGCCACGCTGGCCGGGACGCCGGCGAAGCCCAGCGCCACCAGGGTACTGGCCAGGTGATCGCCCTTGAGGCTGTCGTGCTCGAAGCACTCCAGGGGCGCCAGGCGCAGGATCACCAGCAGCCAGTAGAGAAGCAGTAGTCCCAGGGCCAGGGTAAAGACCCCCAGGGGGAAGCCGAGCAGGACCTGAATCAGGGCATCCATGGCGCGCTCCTTGGTCGGTACTTAGCCGACGATGTACTTAGGCTCTGTACGAAAACTGCCTGCGCTCACCCATACGGCGTTAAAAATCGGCTCAAAGTACTCATTTACACCCCGTAAACTCCGTCTTTTCGCCGATTTTTGCCTTGTCTGGCCATCGCTCGCCGACTTTTCGTACAAAACCTAGCCAACAAAGTAGTTTTCTCTAATTAGCGTAGACCATGCCCGGTGGCGGCCCATAAAAAACGCGGGCCCCACCGGGGCCCGCGTCGTCGCTGGCGATACTCGCCTCAAGGGGAGGGCTTCTCCTCCAGGGCCGGCGGCGCTTCTGGCCCGGAGAAACGCTCCCGAAGCCAGGTGGAGACGCTGGCGATCATGGCGTAGAAACTGGGCACGAAGCAGCTGCCCAGTATCGCCACCGAGGCCATGCCCATCGCCACCGTGGTGCCGATATGGTGGCTGCTGACGTCGCTGGCACCGGTGGCCAGGGCCAGCGGCAGGGTCCCCAGGATAAACGCCAGGGAGGTCATCACGATCGGTCGGAAGCGTAGTTCCGCCGCGGTGATCGCCGCCTCGCGAATCGACTTGCCGTGGCGCCGTTGCAGCTCCGCGAACTCGACGATCAGGATGGCGTTCTTGGCCGCCAGGCCCACCACCACCAACATGCCGATCTCCACATAGACGCTGGTATCGAGCCCGCGCAGGGCGATGCCGGCGATGCCCCCCAGGAAGGCGAAGGGCGTCGAGGTCAGCACCGCCAGCGGCAGCGACCAGCTCTCGTACTGGGCGGCGAGGATCAGGAACACCATCAGGATACCGAAGACGATGGCCAGGGTGGCGGTGCTGCCCAGCTGGCTCTCCTGATAGGCGGTGCCGGTCCAGCCCATGCCCCAGCCACTGCCCAGGGTCTCGTCCACCACCTCCTCCATGGCGGCGATGGCCTGGGTGGAGCTGTAGCCCGGCGCGGCGCCGCCCTGGAACTGGGCCCCCAGGTAGACGCCGAAGCGCGACACCACCGCCGGGGCGGTCTGGCGCTCCAGGGTCACGAACTCGGAGAGCGGGATGCGCTCGCCGTTGCCGCCGCGCACATAGACGCTGCCCAGGTCATCCGGGGTGCGACGGAACTCGTCCTCGTTCTGCAGGTAGACCTGGAAGTTGCGGTTCTGGTAACTGAAGAAGTTGACGAAGCCGTTGCCGAAGGTGTTCGACAGGGTGGCATTCAGGTCCTCCAGGGCCACGCCATAGCTCAGCGCCTTCTGCTGATCGATCTCGGCGCGGAAGGAGGGCACATTGACGTTGAAGGTGGTGAACACCTGCTGCAGCACCGGATGCTCGTTGGCCGCCTGCATCACCTGCAGCGACGCCTGGAACAGCTCCTGGGGCGAGGCCCCCTCGAAGGACTGCAGGTAACCGGTGAAACCGCCGGTGGTCGACAGCCCCATGATCGGCGGCATATTGAAGGCCATCGCCGAGCCCCCCTCGATCTGGGCCCCCAGCTGCATGATGCGCCCCACCAGCTCGTCGGCGGTCAGCTCGCGCTCGTCCCAGGGCAGCATATTGACGAAGATGATGCCGCGGGCGGTATTCACCGAGCTGGAGAGGATGTCATAGCCGGCCACCGCCGAGGAGTACTGCACCCCGGGGATCTCCTCGATCCGCTCGCTGAGCTCGGCCATATAGGCCCGGGTACGCGCCAGGGAGGCGGCATCTGGCAGCTGCACCGCGGCCAGCACGATGCCCTGATCGGTCTCCGGCACCAGGGTCGCCGGCGTCTTCTGATAGAGCCACCAGGAGCCCGCCCCCACCAGGACGGTGAGCAGCAGCGCCAGGCCCCAGAAGCGCACCAGGCCCTTGACCACCCACATGTAGGCGGCGGTGATACCGGCGAAGAGCCGATCGAAGAGGCGTAGCGGCGTATGCAGGGCCCGCATCAGCGGTGACTGCGCCAGCTGCGGCTTGTGCTTGATGAAGATCGCCGACAGCGCCGGGGTGAAGGTCAGCGCCATCAGCGCCGAGAAGGCCACCGAGACCGCCACGGTGATGGCGAACTGCTGGTAGATCTGCCCGGTGAAGCCGCCCAGGAAGGCCACCGGCACGAAGACCGCGGCCATGATCAGGGAGGTGGCGATGACCGGCCCGCCGACCTCCTTCATGGCCTGGATGGTGGCCTGGCGCACGCTGATCTCGTCGTCTTCGCCCAGCACCCGCTCGACGTTCTCCACCACCAGGATGGCGTCGTCCACCACGATGCCGATGGAGAGCACCAGGGCGAACAGGGTCAGCAGGTTGATGGAGAAGCCGAACAGGTAGAAGCCGGCGAAGGTGGCCAGCACCGAGACCGGCACCACCGACATGGCGATCACCGTGAAGCGCCAGTTCTGCAGGAAGATAAACAGGATCACGCCGACGATCAGGAAGGCTTCGATAAAGACGCCCTTGACCGTCTCCACCGAGGCATCGATGAACTGGGTGGTGTCATAGGGCACCACCTGCTCGAGTCCCGGCGGGAAGCGCGAGGCCAGCTCGGCCATGGTGACACGCACCGCCTCGGCGGTCTCCAGGGCGTTGGCCCCGGGCTGCTGGTTGATGATGATCGGCGTCATGGTGCCGCCGTTGAGGCGCGCCTCCACCCCGTAGAAGGAGGCCCCCAGCTCGATGCGCGCCACATCCGCCAGGCGCAGCGCCGAACCGTCCGGGTTGGTGCGCAGGAAGATCTCGCGGAAGTCGTCGACGCTGGAGAGGCGTCCGCCGGCGGTGATGGTGTAGGTGTAGGCCCGCGGCTCGCCCTGCGGCGTGGCCGCCAGGCTGCCCGCCGGCACCTCGGTGTTCTGGGCGCGGATCGCCCGGGCCACCTCGCTGGGCGTCAGGTCGTACTGGGCCAGCTTGTCGGGATCCATCCACACCCGCATGGCGAACTCGCCGCCCCCCAGCACCTCGGCGCTGCCGACGCCGGGCACCTGGCGCAGCTCGTCGAGGATATTGAGGGTGGCGTAGTTCTGCATGTAGATGCGGTCATAATCTTCCTCGGGGGAGATCAGCGCCACCAGCATCAGGATCGAGCTGGAGCGCAGCTCCACCGTCACGCCCTGGGCCTGCACCGCCTCGGGCAGCCGCGACAGGGCCCCCTGCACCCGGTTGTTGACGTTGATGGTGTTGATATCGCCATCGGTGCCGATATCGAAGGCCACGTCCAGGCTCATGGAGCCATTGTCGGCGCTGTTCGAGGTCATGTAGAGCATGTTCTCGACGCCGTTGATGGCCTCCGCCAGGGGCGCGGCCACCGTCTGCGCCACCGTCTCGGCATTGGCCCCGGGGAAGCTGGCCTGTACCGAGACGGTGGGCGGCACCACGCTGGGGTACTGCTCGATGGGCAGCACCCGCATGCTCATCACCCCGATCACGGTGAGGATGATCGCCAGCACACTGGCGAAGATCGGCCGCTTGATAAAGAAATTGGAGAAGGTCATGAGGCGCCGTCCTCGGCGGCCGCGGCCGGCTCGAACGCTGCCTCATCCGCGCTCGCCTCGGCCGCCTCGAGTCCCGTGAAGGGTTGCGGCTCGATGGGCGTGCCCGGCTGCAGGCCGGCGGGATCCCCCACCACCACCCGATCGCCGGGCTCGAGGCCCTCGCGAATGATCTGCCAGGGACCCGCCGCCTCGCCCAGGGTCACGGTGCGTGCCCGGGTCAGGTTCTGCTCGTCCAGCACGAAGACCTGGGGGCCCATCAGGCCCTGGGTCACGGCGATCTCGGGCACCGCCATCACCTCGAAGCGCTTGAGCCCCTCGATGCGCACCCGCACGAACTGCCCCGGCAGCACCGCCGCCCGGGAATTGGCGAAGACCGCCGCGGCCTGGACGGTGCTGGTGCCCTCGTCGACCCGCGACCCCAGGAAGCTCATGCGCCCGCGCAAGGCGTCCTGCCCCGGCACGGCCAGGCTCGCCTCGACGCTGTCGAGGGGCTGGTCCGCGAGCTGACGGCGCAGCTCCAGGGCCTCCCGCTGGGGCAGCTGGAAGCGTACCTCGAGGGGATCCAGCGGGGTGATGGTGGCCAGCTCGGTGCCGGCATTGACCAGGTTGCCCACGTTGACCCGGCTGAGCCCGATCCGTCCCGCCACCGGCGCGGTGACCTCGGCGTAGCCCAGGTCGATGGTGGCGCTGGCCAGGGCGGCCTCGGCTTGAGCCACGCCGGCGCGGGCCACGCCCAGCTCGGCGCGGGCCTGATCCACCTGCTGGCGGCTCACCGAATTCTGGCTCAGCAGGCGCTCGAAGCGTTCGGCATCGCGCTGGGCACGGGCCAGTTCGGCCCGGGCGCTCTGCAGGTCGGCCTCGCGCTGATTGACCTGGGCCTGGTAGAGGTCCGGCTCGATGGTAAAGAGGCGCTGGCCCGCCTCCACCCGCTCCCCGGGCTCGAAATGCCGGGCCTCCAGGAAGCCGGTGACCCGGGCCACCAGGGTCACCTCATCGTCGCTGCGCAGCAACGCCGGATAGGACTTCTCCAGGGGCAGGTCGCGGTAGGCCATCTCCATGACCGCCTTGGGTTGCGGTGGGCGCTCGCCCCCCTCGGCCTGCGGCGGAGCCTGCTCCTGGCCGCAGGCGGTCAACAGCAGCAGTGCCGCCGCCAATAGGCCAAGCAGGCCATGACGCGTGAATCGTTGCATGACGTGGTTCATCCCTGTATCAACGGAAAGATGCGCGAAGATTACATTCATCCATGTATGGATGTAAATGTTAGAGGACTAATCATTCGTTTCGCGGGCGCTCGCCGATCTCCATGCCCCCTTCGTAGGCGGACTCCTCGGGCAGGCTGAGACGAACGCTCTCGTCCTTCAGCCAGCCGTTGAGCTCCTCCAGGGTGGCGAGATCCAGCACCCCGGCCTGCTGGCGCAGGGTCAGGAGGTTAAGCACATAGTCGTAGCGCGCCTCGGCATGGTTGGCGATGGCATCGAAGAGGCTGCGCTCGGCATTAAGGACATCGACGATATTGCGCGTCCCCACTTCATAGCCGGCGCGGGTCGCCTCCAGGGCGCTGCGATTGGAGACGATGGCCTGGGCCCGCGCCTCCACCGTGGCCACGTCGTTGCTGACCTGGGTATAGAGGGAGCGCACCCGCTGCACGGTCTCGCGGCGCTGGGCCTCGAAGTCATACTGGCTCGCCTCCAGCTGGAAACTGCTCTGACGCACGCCGGCCTGGGTTCGTCCCCCGGTATAGAGCGGCAGATTGACGGCGAGCCCCACCTGGGCCTGGGAGTCGTGACCGCTGAGATTGTCCCGGTCGCTGTCGGCGTACTGGTAGTTGGCGAAGGCATTGAGGGTCGGCAGGTGACCGGCACGAGCCACCTCCACGGCGCTGCGGGAGACCTCGACGCCGGCCAGACTGGCCAGCACCAGGGGGCTGTTCTCCATGGCCAGGGTGACCCAGTGGTCACGATCGCCGGGGGTCGGCGGCGCGATGGGCATGGCCTCGCCCAGGGCGTCCACCTCGCCATAACGCTGCCCGGTCAGGCGCTCCAGGGCCTCGAAGCTGACCTGCAGGTTGCTCTCGGCGGTAATGCGCTCGGCACGGGCCTGGTCGAAGCTGGCCTGGGCCTCCTGCACCTCGGTGATGGCGATCAGCCCCACTTCGAACTGCTCGCGGGCCTGCTCCAGCTGGCGACCGATGGCCCGCTCCTGGGCGCGACGCGCCTCGAGGATCTCGTGGGCGCGGAGAATGTCGAAGTAGGCCGTGGACACCTCGATCAGCACCTGCTGCTCGGTGGCCGCCAGGCGATAGAGCTGCTGGTCGATCTCGCGCTCGGCGCGTGCCACCTCGCGGCTGTTGCGGGCATCGAACAGGGCCTGGGTGGCCTCCAGGGTAATCCCCGCGCTATTGAAGCGATCATCCCCGGCGAGCCCCGATGCGCCACCACCCGTGCCCGTCTGGCTCTCGAACTGGTGGGTGTGGGTCAGGTTGCCCTGGGCATTGAGTTGCGGCAGCAGGTCGCCCCGCTCCACGTCACGCCCCGCCTCGACGCTACTCGACTGGGCACGGGCCGAGGCCAGCTCGGCATTGTTGGTCAGGGCATCCCGGGTGATAGTCAGCAGGTCGGCCGCCGAGGCCGAGGCACTGAACAGCGAGGCCAACAGGGCGGGCAGCAGCGCACGGTGCAGGTAGCGGTGACGAGGCTGGGCGGGAAAACGGCGCGTCGGCGATGGCTTCATCGGCTCATCCTTGATGGCTGGACAGGGTATATACATACATTGTCGCATGTTTCTTTAGTGAATCCACTCCCTCGGCGCCAGGATGCGCGTTTTTTCCATCCTGTCCGAGGCTGACTCACAGCATATGACAAGATCGCGCCGCGCTCCGACTCGTGACATAAAAAACCGCCCCTCGGGGCGGTGGTGAACGTCGAGTCATCCAGGGGTCGTCCGCCTCGATCCAGGCGACACCTGGTTATTATCCTCCCGACGCCGCAGCGGGCTGACGCCGTGCCCCCTGCCATGGCACAAAGAGCACTCCCCCACTCGAAGGAGCACGACGCTATGTACAAACTGGCCTTTTTCGTCCCCGTGGAGGACGCCGAGGCGGTCAAGGAGGCGGTCTTCGCCACCGGAGCCGGGCGCATCGGCGACTACGAGGCATGCTGCTTCCAGACCCCGGGCACCGGTCAGTTTCGCCCCCTGGCCGGCGCCAACCCGCATATCGGCCGGGTCGGCGACCTGGAGAAGGTCGAGGAGCTCAAGGTGGAGCTGGTCTGCGAGGACGCCCTGATCCGCCGGGCGGTGGCGGCGCTGAAGGCCGCCCACCCCTACGAGGAGCCCGCCTATGACGCCTGGCGGCTGGAGGATCTGTAAAAGAAGGCCTGGCCGCGGGAATCTCCCCCGCGGCATATCGTGCTAGGCAGAACCGAAGTAGCGCTCGCGATCCTCGGCGGTGATATCACTGATATGCAGGGGAAAGGCCTCGCCGCGGCGGTCGGCGTAGAAGTGATGCAGGGTGCGCTCGATGGTGGGAAAGGCGAGCTCGTCCCAGGGGATCTCCTCCTCCTCGAAGAGCGCCACCTCCAGGCTCTCGGGACCGGCATCGAAGCCGCCCTCCAGGTCGGCCAGGAAGATCATGTAGACCTGGTTGATATGAGGCAGGTTGATCAGGGTGTAGAGGCCCTGGATGGCCACCTCGGCGCAGGCCTCCTCGCGGGTCTCCCGGGCCGCCGCCTGGACGGTGGTCTCGGCGTTCTCCATAAAACCGGCGGGCAGGGTCCAGAAGCCCTTGCGCGGCGCGATGGCGCGCCGGCACAGCAGGACCTTGGTGCCCCGCACCGGCAGGGTGCCGGCGACGATACGCGGGTTCTGGTAATGGATGGTGCCACAGGCGTCGCAGAGGTAGCGGGGACGGTCATCGCCCTCGGGAATGGCGAAGCGAACGATATGGCCACAGTGGCTACAGAAATTCATCGGCTCCTCGCGGGATGCTCGGCTTGCCCTTGACGCCTTTCCGGGGGCTAAGTACAAGAAGAGAAATCGTGTGAGAGCCCCATGTTAGAGAAACTTCGCGAGCGCCTGCAAGCACACCGTCCCGGCCGTGTCACCCTCCCACTCCCCGAGGCCGCGGTGCTCTTGCCCATCGTCGACCGCCCCGAGCCGACCCTGCTGTTCACCCGCCGCGCCGACCACCTCAACACCCATCGCGGCCAGGTGGCCTTCCCCGGCGGCAAGCGCGAGGCCCAGGACGCCGATCTGCTGGCCACCGCCCTGCGCGAGGCCGAGGAGGAGATCGCCCTGGCCCGGGGCCAGGTCGAGCCGCTGGGCCGGCTCAGCGACGTCATCTCCCTGCATGGCCTCAGGGTCACGCCCTTCGTGGGGCTGATTCCCCCCGACCTACCGCTGATCCCCGATCCCGGCGAGCTGGATACCATCTTCGAGGTACCGCTGCGCCTCTTCCTGGAGGATCGCCGCCACCATACCGATGTCATCACCGTGGAGGGGCGTCCCCACTATGTGCCCAGCTACCATGTGCAGGACCAGGTGATCTGGGGCCTGTCGGCGATGATGCTGGTGGAGCTGCTGGCAGAGGGCTTCGAGCGCCCCATCAGCCTCTTTCATCCCCCCGCCGATGGGCGTCTCTGCTACTATCCCCCACGCCGCCTGGAGCACCCATGAGCCTGGTCATTCCCACCCTAGGTTACGCGCCCAACGACGGGCACCTCTGCTGCTCTCTCCCCCGCCTCGCACGCCGCCTGGAGCACCCATGAGCCTGGTCATTCCCTCCCTCTCCCCCGCCACCCTCACCGAGCTGGTGGATGCCCTGGTCGAGCGTGGCTGGTATCTCGGCGAGGGCGTCGTCGACGCCGACCTGTGCCGGACCCTGTACGACGAGCTGGAGGAACGCGTCGCGCATCGCGCCATGCAGGTCGCCGGGGTCGGCCGCGGCGAGGCGCATAGCCTGCGCCGCGATATCCGCGGCGACACCATCCACTGGCTGGATCGTGCCACCCTGGCTCAGCGCCACTACCTGGGCGCCATGGCCGAGCTTCAACAGGAACTCAACCAGGCCCTCTACCTGGGACTCTTCGAGTATGAAGCCCACTTCGCCCACTACGGCCCCGGTACCTTCTACAAGAAGCATCGCGACAGTTTTCGCGGCCGCGCCAACCGGGTGGTCTCCACCGTCTGCTACCTCAACCCCGACTGGGGCCCCGCGGATGGCGGCGAGATGGTGCTCTATGATCCCGAGGACGAGAGCCGCGAGGTGGCCCGGGCCGTGCCCCGGGCGGGCAGCTTCGCCTGCTTCCTCGCCGATCAAGTGCCCCACGAGGTGCTGCCCACTGCCCGGCCCCGGGCCAGCATCGCCGGCTGGTTCCGCCGCAACGCCTCCCTCAACGGCGTTATCGACCCGGCCTACTGAGGAGACAACCACAACGCAGCGAGGCGCCGAATGGCGCCCCGCGAGGGCAATTGCTTGAGTATCCGAGAGCCCTGACGAGAGCCCTGACGTAAGCCCCCTAGTTGACGGTGATCACCGTGCAGTGAGCGGTATGGCCGACCCGGTGGGAGACGCTGCCGATCACCATGCCCTTGAGATCGCTCATGCCGCGACTGCCCATGACGATGGCCTCCACCTCGAGGGCCTGCGCTTCGGCGACGATCGCCTCCGCCGGCCGCCCCTTGGCGATCACCTCCTCCACCTCGAGCCCGTCCAGGGCCACCGACGCCCGCGCCTTGTCGAGGACCCGGCGCGCCTCTTCCTCACGCTCCTCGACCAGCTTCTGAATCACCTCATCGCTGACCGGCATGCCGCTGCCACCTACCAGCAGGCCGATATCATCCGGCGGTTGCTGTACATTGATCAGATAGAGCTTGCCCGGTCGGGACGCCAGTTGCACCGCCACCTTGAGGGCCTTCTCCGCGTGTGTGGAGCCATCCACGGGAACGAGTATCGACTGGTACATGCTGCCCCCCTGCGCATTACGTAAGACGCCGGCGGCGTCATTTTGAGGGAAGCGGCGCCTCTCGATGCCTCTCTCCTCGGCTATAGGCAATAATGCACGAGTTGGCGAGAACCGTGCGCCTTACCCATCTTCAGTTCAGCACAAGAATCACCGGCGCGAGTTGAGCTGGATCAAGCTTTGCTCCAAGGCGGCCCGCGAGTGGCTTACACTCTGGGGGTAGATTCGAGGAGGACGCCATGCCGACAGATCACGATACGCCCTATCTGCAACGCTGCCTGACCCTTGCCGAGGAGGCCCTGGACGCCGGCGACGAACCCTTCGGCTCGGTGCTGGTCTCCGCCGAGGGCGAGGTACTGTTCGAGGATCACAATCGCATCGCCGGGGGCGACGCCACCCGCCACCCGGAGTTCGCCATCGCCCGCTGGGCCGCCGAGCACCTGAGTCCCGAGCAGCGCGCCGCGGCCACCGTCTATACCTCCGGCGAACACTGCCCCATGTGCGCCGCCGCCCATGGCTGGGTCGGCCTGGGGCGCATCGTCTATATCAGCTCGTCCGCCCAGCTCGGCACCTGGCTGGAGGCGATGGGCGTGCCCCTGGGGCCGGTCGCACCACTGCCGATCCGTCAGGTCGTGCCCCACCTCGTGGTGGAGGGCCCGGTGGCGGGCCTCGATGAACGGGTGCATGACCTGCATCGCCGCCGTCACGGCCACGGCTAACGCGCAGCACCTGGAGGGCACGCCCAGCCCCGGCCCTCACTGCCCCCGCGGATCGCCGGGTAGGTAGCGTCCGGTGACTCGCCGATAGGCCGCCGAGGTGCGCTCTCCGGGGATCCCGTCCGCACGCAGGAAGAGACCGGGAAAGGTATTCAGCCAGCGCTGCAGAAGCTCCGCCTTCTGCGCCTCGGAGCCGCGCCCTCGACGCATGGCGTATCGCGAGACCAGTGGCGCCGGCGACTCGGCGCCCACCGCCAGCGCTTCGGGTGCCTCGCCATGATCCGCTCCACCGCCTCCCGGCCGCGACACCGTCGCCTCGTCCAGGTCGATCTCGCCCAGCTCGGCCAGTCGCCGCAGTAGCACCGCCGCGCCGATCTGCCTGGACACCGCACTTTCCGACCAGCGCCCATCGGCCACGTACTTGCCCCGTTCGTAATGCAGCGAGCCGCTCCACAGGTAGGGAGACAACACATGGGGGTGATAGCGGCGGTACCCCCAGCCGTTGTAGCGCTCGAGCTGATAGAGCAGCCCCGCCAGGCTCCAGTCGATGTTCCCACCCAGGCGCTTGAGGGCCAGGGCGTCGGCGGCGCTCTCTTCCCAGGTGAAGGGCGGCGAGCCGCGCCTGGGACGCCCCGCCGGCACCCGCACGGTTCGCGCACTCAGCGGATCGCCGTTATGCAGATGACGGCGGAAGTCGCCGCCGGACTCCAGTTGGTGTACCGCCGCCACGAAGGCCCAGGGCACCCCCTGGCGGGCGCTCACCGCCGCGTAGCGGGAGCGATCCCTGACCAGTCGCCGACAGAGCCGCTCCACCGAGGCCCGCTGCCCGGGACGAATATCGCAACCCTCGAAGAGTCGTTCGTATTCGCGGCGCAGGGCCGCGCTCAGGGAAATCGCCATGCCACCCTCCCCGGCGCCGGGACGAGGCTCGGCGCCCTATCCCCCCAGCATAGGCGGCCCCCAGGCGAGAAGGCACGGCTACTGGCCGGCGCCGAGGGTCAGCCGCAGGGCCTGCAGCCCCTGCAACTCCAGGCGCATCTCCTCGGAGAAGAGCGGATGGCCGATGACGCGGATATCCAGTTGGGCCTCGGCGCCCCGATAGACCAGGGTCGCGGTCACGCCGGAGTCGTTGCGCAGCGGCGCCAGGGGCTCGTACTCGATCGCCTTTACCTCCAGGCGCTCCAGGCCATAGGTATCCAGCTGCTCCGCCACCCCCTGCTTGACCTTGACGCCATAAACGAAATAGAGCCCGCCATAGACGAGGCCCGCCACCACGATCAGGGTAAAGAGTCGGCCCATCGGGATCTCCTTGTCAGGGCTGGCAGCGCCGGAGCATCCGGCGCCATATCGTCAAAGATTGGCGTCGTTCGCCGAGAAAGTCCACGAACGGCCCTGAGCTGACGAGTCATCTGTAAGGCAAGGCGTCGTTTCTCGACGGAATCTCGTCAGCGGTAGATCGTGAGGAGAGGAGCCATGAAGCGTACGGCGTGGTGGGTGCCCATTGTCCTGATGCTCGGCCTGGCCTGGTCCATGGGGGCCGCCGCCGAGGGACGCATCTTCACCCGCGATGGCCTGGCCATCGGCGGCACGGACCCGGTGGCCTACTTCACCCGGGGGCAACCGGTACCGGGGTCGCCCGACTACCAGTTGGAGTGGCGCGATGCCATCTGGCAGTTCGCCTCTGCCGAGCATCGCGACCGCTTCCGGGCAGACCCAGAGGCCTATGCACCGCAGTACGGCGGCTGGTGTGCCTGGGCGGCGGCACGCGGTGAGGCCGCCGCGACCATCCCCGAGGCGTGGAAGATCGTCGACGACAAGCTCTACCTGAACTACAGCCGGTGGATCCAGTGGCGCTGGGAGGCCGATATTCCCGGCCATATCGAAGCGGCCGACGAGCGCTGGCCGGATATCTTCCCGCAGTGAGCCCCGGCAAGAGCGCAGCGCCGCATCACGCAGTGACGCCGGGGCGAAGGCCGGCGCGTAGCTGGCGCGTATTATTCGATTGAGCCTGCCGCCATCTCTCAGGCAAGATGAACCCAGGAACACCACGAGCACGACAAGGATGAAAACGCCACGGCATAACGCTGGAGGAGCCCTGATGCAACCGCTGAGCTACTACTACTACAACGTGCTGGAAGGCCTGGAAAAGCCCTGCGATGTGCCGTCGATCGAGCTGCAAGAAGGCTACGACACCCTCTATCGGCACGGTGGGCGCATCGAGATCGACCTGATCCGCAAGGCCGAGGAAGGCAACGCCAAGGGCGACCCCTACCACTGGTACGAGGCCCTGGACGACGAGCAGCGGGGAAAACTACATAAGGCGCTGGGCGACAACGACCCGGCCAAGATCCTCAAGGTCATGCAGCGCAATGGTTACGCCAGCGTGCTCTACCATCACGCCTGGGAGCACTTCCGCACCGCCACGGCGGAGTAATCGCACCCTCCCGAAGCGCCAAGGGCCCGCGAGACGATGAACTGCACCCCGAAAGTTGGACGCCCTGTCCATCCTTCGGGGTGTTTTATAAAGAAGCGATACCGCGAGAGATTCAAGCCGCGGGTGGCACAGCAGGCGTTGCACGAAGGCGCTAGGTTTTGTACGAAAAGTCGGCGAGCGATGGCCAGACCAGGCAAAAATCGGCGAAAAGACGGACCGGGCTCGCGTACGTGTTTACGGGGTGTAAATGAGTACTTTGATCGGACTCGCGCACGAGCCTATTTTTAACGCCGTATGGGCGAGCACAGGCAGTTTTCGTTCATAGCCTAGACCGCTATATCCATTACTACCACTACGAGCGCATCAAGATAAAACGAAAAGGCCCGAGCCCTGTGCAGTACAGGACTCAGGCCTCGAGCACCGGCTGAGTGAACCGCCCAACTGCTGAGGGGCGGCAGTTCACCTGCCAGAAGTCTAACGATAAGACATCATTGAGTCATCTGACTTGGAAAGTATCTATCATAAATTTCATCATAAGTCCCATCCGCCCTGACATCGGAGAGCGCAGAGTTAAACAGGCTTGCGAGGTCCCGATCTCTTTTCCTGAAAGCGATTCCAAAGCCTTCGCCGAAATACTCCTCCGGACTATTTATCAGCTCACCAACAACCCGATACCCCTCACTCCCATCGAGTAACGCCGACACGCCAGCGGGATGATCGAGAAAAATAAGCTCTACCCTTCCCGTCCGCAGGTCCATAATCATGTCAGATGTTGATGCATAACGATTTATGGTAGCCACGTCACCATAGGTATCAGTGACATAACTATCTTGCAGCGTACCCCGCTGAACTCCGATTGCCACTCCCGCCAGAGACTCACTGCCAATAGTATCTATACTACTAGCCTCGGGAGCAAACCAGGCAGAGTACGGATTGATGTAAGGATCTGAAAAAAGAACCGTTTCTCGACGCGAATCATTTATGGTCATAGATGACATGATCGCATCATATTTTCGAGAAAGAAGCCCTGGAATAATACCACTCCACTCTTGCACCACCCACTCGCACTCACGAGAAATTCTTTCGCACAGCTCGTTCCCTAAATCAATATCGAACCCCGCCAACTCGCCACTCGGAAGAAAATACTCCATAGGGGCAGTGGGCACATCGACGCCAATGCGAATGGTCTCATCAGAAATCGCCGGCATGGATAAAAACACCAAAGCAGCGCCAGACAAGCAGGATAACGTTTTATTCATTTTGTACATCTCCTAGGTTTTATGCGGAATAGCATTGCCAAAAAACATGATTTTTCTACGTTGTTTTCTCACTCCTCTAAGCTGAGGGTTGAAGTGTGACTCCAATCGACGGAGCACATAAAGAAGGGCCAAGGTGATCATCAGGTACAGTAGAGCGGCGAAGATAAATGCCTCGAAAGGAGCATAAAATCTCGAATAAACAAACTGGGCAGCTCCTGTTAAATCCATTAGCGTCACCGTACTAGCGATTGCGCTACCGTGAAGGGTCAAAATCACCTCATTTCCGTAGGCAGGCAGGGCCCGGCGAAAGGCGCTGGGGAAAACGATTCGACGATAGATTAATGGACGACTCATACCGCAGGCTCTAGCCGCCTCAATTTCTCCACGTGGAGTATTGATAATCGCACCATGAAAGATCTCGGTAGTATAGGCCACCGTGTTGAGGGTAAAAGCAAGCAGCGCCGGTAGAAATGGCTCCCTGACCAACTCCCAGAGCCAACTATTCTGCACGTCTTCGATGAACACTACGCCGTAGTAGATCAAATAGAGCTGGACCAGAAGTGGCGTGCCACGAAAGACATAGGTAAATGTCTGCACCGGGCGCCTCAACCAGCCACGACGCGACCCCCTAGCCAGTGAAAGCGGTAATGAAATTACAAACCCCATCAACAGCGACAGCGACACAAGGGAAAGTGTTGTCTTGACCCCCTCCCAGTAAATAGACAGTGTATCTGAAGTAAATATTGCATGGCCATCAAGCCAGGATATGATCGCCCCTAGCAGCATATCCATTATCTCCCCCCCTCAGAAAACCCGGCATTGTATTTTTTATTAAGAAGCTTAAAGAAGCTTTCTGAAACAGAAGTGAGAAGCAAGTAGAACCCGCCAACAAAAAGCATGAAAGTAAACGGATCAAGGGTGGACTTAGATGCTTGATGCGCGACATACACCATGTCTGAGAGACCAATAACAGAAACCAATGCCGTTGTCTTTAGCAACACCATCCAGTTATTTGACAGGCCCGGCAGGGCATGACGCATCATCTGAGGAAACTGGATACGCCGAAAGGTCAATGATTTGCTCATCCCATAAGCCTTTGCCGCTTCCATCTGCCCTTTTTCTACTGCTTGAATAGCCCCTCGAAACGTCTCCCCCATATAGGCACCGAAGATAAGGCCAATCGTCATCACACCAGCAACGAAGGCATTGATATTCAGAAACACATCTATTCCAAATTTTTCGTAGAGCGCATCTGAAGCCATATTTATCGCCATCTGGCCACCGAAAAACAGCAACATCATCAGCACCAGGTCTGGAACCCCACGAACCACCGTGGTGTAAAATGTCGCGATGAAATGTGGAATACGTCGTTTCGAAAGCTTGGCACTGGCGGTAACTAGACCGAGCATGACGGCAATGATCAATGCAAGGAAAGCCAGCTCAACAGTCACTAGTGCCCCTTCGAACAGACGCATGCCATATCCGTAAAGATCCAGCATGGTAAGGCTCCTTTATCGAGTCGATAGAAACTGGCGAAGGCGGTCCGAGCGCGGGTCACATAGCACCCTCCCCGGGGGGCCTGACTCTTCCACCTCCCCCTGATTCAGGTACATGATTTGTGTCGAAACATCCCGAGCAAAGTCCATCTCATGAGTTACTAGAATCATTGTTCTTCCCTCCTCTGCCAGCTGGTGCATTACCGCAAGAACATCTCCCACCAACTCGGGATCAAGCGCGGATGTTGGCTCGTCAAACAGCATTACATCGGGATTCATGGCCAGCGCCCGCGCGATGGCTCCGCGCTGTTGCTGACCTCCGGATAGCTGTGAGGGATAGTGATTGGCGCGATCCTCAAGGCCAACCTTGGATAAAAGTCGACGCGCCTGGTCGATAGCTTCGGCCTTAGGCGTTCTAAGAACGTGAATGGGCGCCTCGATAATGTTTTCCAGAAGTGTCATGTGGGACCACAGATTAAAGTTCTGGAATACCATGGCGACACGCGAGCGCATCCACTGCACCCGTTTCTCGTCCTCGGGTGCCCGGCCATGACGAGTGGTCGTGAAGTGGATCGGCTGGCCATGGACCTCGAGCTCCCCACCATCGGGTTGCTCAAGCAGGTTGAGGCAACGCAAAAACGTGCTCTTGCCGGAACCGGACGAGCCGATCAGGGTGATGACGTCACCGCGGCGGGCCGTGAGGGAAATGCCCTTGAGTACCTGGGTGTCACCGAAGCATTTCTCAATCCCCTTGGCCCGGAGCAGTACCTCGGTGGGTTCTTGGTTGGCCGCAGCCGGCCGTGAATCGCTGGGAAGAGGCGTTGTCATTGTCGTCATAAGTCACACCGCGTCAGTGGCAGTACAAGTCGAAGCTCGCTTCGAGCAGCTTCAGGAAGTCATCGATATCGCCGGCCTGGATGGCGAGCGGAGGCTTGATCTTGAGGACGTTGTCGTCGGGGCCGTCGGTGGAGAGCAGTACGCCGTTGAGACGCAAGAAGTGGCAGATGCGCTTGGCCGTAGCGCGGTCAGGAGCGAGGCTCGAGCCCTGGATAATCTCGACGCCGATGAAGAGCCCTCGGCCGCGTACCTGGCCGACCCGCGAGAAGCGCTCGGCCAGTACCTCGAGGCGTGTCTTGAGCTGATCGCCAAGAACCCGGGCGTGGCACTGCAGGTCCCGAGACTCGATTTCGTCGAGCACGGCCAGGGCAATGGCGCATGACACCGGGTTGCCGGAGAAGGTATTGAAGTACTCCATGCCGGTCTGGAAGGCCTCGGCGACCGCACGGGTGGTGACCACCGCGGCGATGGGATGGCCGTTGCCGATGGGCTTGCCCAGGGTCACGATGTCAGGTCGCACGTCATACTGCTCGAAGGCCCAGAAGCTGCTGCCGGCGCGGCCGAATCCGACCTGGACCTCGTCGGCGATGTAGAGGGTGCCGTGGGCCTGCAGATGACGGGTCACGCCCTCGAGGTAGCTCGCGGGCCAGATCCATTGTCCGCCGACGCCGGCGAAGCTCTCGGCATAGAAGGCCGCCGGCTGCTCGCGAGCCTGGGAAAGGGTATCGAGGGCCTCTGCCAGGTACCGCTCGGCGGCCCCCTCGCCCCGGTGTCGACCGCGATAGGTGTCGGGGAAGGGCAGCTTGATCACGTGCTCCGGGGTACCCTGGCCGCCCGGTCCGTCGTGTTTGTAGGGACTGATATCGATCAGACTGGAGAGATGCCCATGGTAGGCGTGATCCAGCACGGCCAGGTCGTGACGCCCGGTATAGGTGCGTGCGAGGCGCATGGCCAAGTCATTGGCCTCGCTACCAGAGTTGACGAGGAAGACCACCTCCAGGTGCTCGGGGAGGGTGGCCAGCAGACGCTCGGAGTAGGCGACAATGGTGTCGTGTAGATAGCGGGTATTGGTATTCAACTCGGCCATCTGTCGAGCGCCGGCTTCCACTACGCGGGGATTGGCGTGACCGACATGACAGACGTTGTTAACCAGGTCCAGGTAGCGCCGTCCGTCCTCCGAGATCAGGTAAGCCATTTCGCCGCGCACGATCTTCAGGGGATGGTGATAGGCGTGGCTCAAGGTAGGCGAGAGCAGACGACGGCGTGCCTCCAGCAAGGTAGCGACGCCATGGTGACCACCATAGAGACGGCCGCGGCCCAGGGCCAGGTTTGGATCGAGGTAGGCCTCGGCCACCGGTGACCAGTCGTCCGCCGACAGGCTGGTCCGCTGACGCAGGCCGCCGGTGTCATCCTCGCCCCACAAGCAGGTCAGGGTGACGGCCTGCCCCGCCGCGAGGGGCAGCGCAAAGCCTTCCATGCTCAATTCGGCCGTCGGCAGCGGCACCTCGGGGTCGGCGCTGCGCAGGGTCAGGCTGAGTCGGCCCAGGCGAGGGTCGCGCAGACCGATCGAGAGTCGGTCCTCGCGCTGCTCGACCCGCGTCACCCGGATAGTGTTGTGCAGCACCAGGTCGCGCTCGGCCTGGAAGGTCTCAGCCGTAGCGACCCGCCCCGCATCCCCTGCCAGCGTCACACCGAAGGCATGAGACGATGCCAGAGCCGCCGTATCGCCGGCGACCGCAAGGATGCCACCTTTTGCCAGCAGAGTGCGCCGCTCGGGGAGCGGTGCCAGGCCATGTTCGGGGTGGCAGGCGGCGATCAGCTCCTCGGCGATCAGCTCCGGCCCAAGGGTGGTGAAGAGGCGCCACTGGCGCAGCAGCTGGGCCTGGGAGATGGCGATATAGGGATCGTCGGCTCCGGCGGCCTGCGCCTTGAGGTAGTTCAGTCGGCTGAGCAGGATGCGCAGCAGAATCAGCCGGGGCAGGCACTCCAGCTCCACCACGGAGAGCGGCCGCACGCCGTGATAGCCCAGCGTCAGCTGCTTGAGGACCTCCAGTCGGTCGGCGCCGCGATCGGTCAGGTAGACGGCGGCCACCGCCAGCTCGGCGACGGCGAAACCGTGGCAGGCGTCGCCGAAATCGATCAGTCCGCAGGGATCCTCCGAGGCGGGGCCGCGCAGGAAGACGTTGTAATCGTTGGCGTCGTTGTGAATCAGTTGGGTCGGCAGCCGGTGCTCCCGAGCCCGCACGAAGTCGATGCACAGCGGTAACTGTTCATGCATCTCGCGCTCGAGCCGGGATCGCTCGGGGCGCTCGAGCAGCGTTCGATAGGTGCTCAGATCCCAGTCGGGGGCGTTGCCCGGCGGCCAGGCGATATCCAGCGCTGCCAAGGCCTGGTCTAGACGCCCGAGCCGCTCGCCCAGCGCATAGAGCTGAGCCTCGCTGGGGGGCAGTGCTGCGGCCCACAGGGTGCCATCCAGGTAGCTCAGCAGGCGCAGCTGCCAGCGCTCGCCGTCCAGTGTGATCGTTACCACGGCCTGGCCATCGCAGCTGCGACGGTGACGCGGCAGCTCAAGCCCTTCCAGGGGCGCGTCCTCCAGGGCCACCATCAGGGCCGCCTCGGCCTGGGTCGCCGACGCCTGGCTCAGTTTGGCCAGATAGCGCGTGCCGTCAGAAAGGGTCAGACGGAAGTTGCGGTCGGCGTAGCCATCGAGGCGCTCTAGGGTGCCTTCAAGGTCGTAATATGCGGCGATTGCCTGGGCGATATGCTGCTCAGTGGTGACGGGCAGTATTGTCGTCTCTGACATGAAGGGATCCTTAAGCATGGCGGGTGTTGTCATTCGGGCGGCTTCTGCTTGACTGCGGTCCGGCGTTGTCACTGCGCAGCAGGTTGAGCCCCAGTACGGCGAAAGAGATCGCCAGCAGAAGGTTGATCAAGGAGAAAAAAGTAAAGGGTGCATAGATCAGGGTCGGTACCCCGAGAGTGGCGGTCAGGAAGGCACCACAGCTGGTCCAGGGAATCAGCGGAGAAACCACCGTAGAAGCATCTTCCAGCGCCCGAGACAGGTTCTCTGGAGCGAGGCCCATCTCCTCGTACTTTTCCTTGAACATGCGCCCGGGAAGGATATTGCCCATGTACTGGCTGCCGGTGAGCAACAGCGTCGTTAGGCAGGCCAGATGGGTGGATAGCACGACAGCCCCCGGAGTTTTGGCCCGCCGGGTCAGAGTTTCTACAATTCGCTTCAGGAAGCCGGCACTGGCCATGACGCCGCCGAAGGACATCGCTGCCACCACCAACCACAGCATGTAGAGCATGCCGAACATGCCCCCCTTGCTCAGGATGCGATCGAAATGAGCATCGCCGGTGCTGGAGACATAGCCCGTGGAAATGGCGCGCACGACGCCCTCTACTACCGGGAACAAGGAATTGTCGGAAGTGGCGGCGAGGCGCAGGGCATTGTCCGGTTGCCACAGTGCGGCGGCTAGAGCCCCCAGCAGTAGACCGATAAACAGCGTTGGGATGGCGTCGACCCTCCGATAGGCCAGCACCAAGACCACCAGCAGCGGGGCCACCAGCAGCGGACTGATCATAAAGTGCTCCCCGAGCAGGGTGCGTAGATCCGCGATGCGTTCCAGATTGCCGCTGGCATCGGTGGTTACCAGGCCAATGATCCAATAAATCGCCAGACTAAGCGCCAGGCTCAGGAACACCGTGGGAGACATGGCCTTGATGTGGCGGAATAGTTCTCCACCGGAAACCGCTGCCGATAGATTGGTAGTGTCCGACAGGGGGGAGAGCTTGTCGCCGAAGTAGGCGCCCGAGATGATGGCACCGGCAGTAATAGCCGTTGAGAAGCCCACCGATTCGGCGATGGTGATCAGTGCCAGGCCGATGGTGCCGGCGGTGGTCAGGCTACTTCCGATACTGATGGCGACAATGGCACAGATTAAACAGGCACTGAAGTAGAAGGCATCACTGCTAACCAGAAAGGAACCGTAGTAGATCATGCTCGGCACGATGCCGGACAAAATCCATACGCCGATCAGACCGCCGACTAGCAGAATGATAATAATGGCATTCAAAGACGAGCTGATGCCTTCGAATATACCAGCTTTTAGTACCGAGAATTTCTCGCCGCGGATCAGGGCCAGTGTCGCCGCCAGTGCGGCAGAAAAAATCAGGGCGAGCTGCACGGGACCACCAAGGGATTCGCCTTGGAACATATAGATCATCAGGGTGATCGAAGCCATCGCGACCACCAAAGGTATCAGAGCCATGGCCAGGGGTGGCGAAGCATGAACTCTTGAGGAAGAGAGTGGGGTCATGAAAGGCTCCTTTGTCTTTGTCGTTTTTCTCACAAGCGTTTCTGGGTAGAAGAGGCCTACGATGCTGGCTATATCTCAAGCGCCACGATTTGTTTTGGATCTGGGCAGAGGCTGCGCCAGAGGGCGAGCTCGGATGGAAACGCCGCGCCAGGGTAATCGCCCTCGAAGTCGAGCATGTCGAGGATCACCTGGAAGTGCAGGTGGGGCACCCAGCCGCCATTCTCCGCCGGAGCACCAAGCCGACAGAAGGCCTGGCCCTGGCTCACCCGGTCGCCAGGCGCCAGAGCGGTCAGACTCTCGCGTGACAGGTGGCCGTACAGAGTGAAGAAAGGGAGGCCATCCTCCATGGCATGCTCAAGGATGATGGTGGCGCCGTAGTCGAGACGCTTGGCGTTATACGCCAGACTGTGGACCTTGCCCGCGTAGGGAGCATGCACCGGCGCCTCAGCATGCTCGAAGACATCGATCCCAAGATGGACGCTGCGTGCCTCATCACCGCGAAAGAATTGGGGCTCGCGATAGAATTCCCGATCTTCCAGATAGCCCCCGAGTGCGATTCGAGACTCCCCCATCGCATCGAACAACAGGTGTGCATTGTGCTCAGGGTCGCTGCTGCCACCGAGAACGAAGCGCCGCTCGTTGGCAAATTCGATGAGCTCGTGCGTCTTGTGGGAAAGGGAAGACAGCAGGGATACAGAACTCGGGTTGTGTTCTGCCCAACGCCGAAAGATCGTTTCCTTGGGGCAGGGAGTAAGCCCAAGTTGATGGCGTAATCCGTACAGAACGAAGTTGGAATGCTGGGTAGCGTAACGCGATTCCAGTGCGATTTTCAGCTGTTCGGGCAGACGATCGACGATGGCTGGGTCCTGTAGGGCCACAGACAGGCTGTCGGCGTCAGGCATCGATGCTTGCCAGCGCTGGCACAGGTTGTAGAGGGAATCCTGGGGTGGCATACGCTTCACTCGTCCGCCAAGACGGGCCCCCGTGGGGGCACCCGTCGTTTATCGGCAATCAATCAAAAGTAATACCCTGGGCCAGGGGCAATTCGCGGGAGTAGTTCACCGTGTTGGTCTGGCGACGCATATAGCTCTTCCAGACGTCGGAGCCGGACTCGCGGCCGCCGCCGGTCTCCTTCTCGCCGCCGAAGGCGCCGCCGATCTCGGCGCCGCTCGGGCCGATATTGACGTTGGCGATGCCGCAGTCGCTGCCGAGGTCGGAGACGAAGCCCTCGGCCTCGCGTACGTCGCCGGTGAAGATGCACGACGACAGGCCCTGGGGCACGTCGTTGTTCATCGCCACGGCCTCCTCCATCTCCCGGTAGCTCATCACGTAGAGGATCGGCGCGAAGGTCTCGTGGCGGACCAGCTCGTTCTGAGCCGCCATCTCGACGATGGCCGGTGCCACGTAGTAGCCATCGGGATGAGTGTCGGCTAGCTGGCGCTCGCCGCCGAACACCGCGGCGCCCTGTTCGCGGGCCTTGCCGAGCACCGACTGCATCTGGTCGAAGGCCTGGGCATCGATCAGCGGGCCGACCAGATTCCCCTGCATGGGATCGCCGATGGAGATGCCGGCGTAGGCCTTCTTCAGGCGGGCGACCACCTCGTCGCGGATCGACTCATGCACGATCAGCCGGCGCAGGGTGGTGCAACGCTGGCCGGCGGTGCCCACGGCGGAGAACAGGATGGCCCGCACGGCCATGTCCAGGTCGGCGCTGGGGGCCAGGATCATGGCATTGTTGCCGCCGAGCTCCAGGATGCTGCGGCCGAAGCGCGCAGCCACGCGCGGGGCGACCTCGCGGCCCATGCGGGTGCTGCCGGTGGCGCTGATCAGCGGCACGCGGGGGTCGTCGGCCAGGCGCTCGCCAGCCTCGCGATCGCCGACCACCACCTGGCTGAGGTGCTCAGGCGCCTCGTCGCCGAATTCGGCCATGGCGCGCTCGAGCAGCGCCTGGCAGGCCAGGGCGGACAGCGGGGTCTTCTCCGACGGCTTCCAGATCAGGCTGTTGCCGCAGACCAGAGCCAGGGCGGCATTCCAGGCCCAGGGTGCGACCGGAAAGTTGAAGGCGGTGATCAGGCCGATCGGGCCCAGGGGATGCCAGCTCTCCCGCATATGGTGGCCAGGACGCTCGGAGGCGATGGTCAGACCGAAGAGCTGCCGCGACTGGCCCACGGCCAGGTCACAGATATCGATCATCTCCTGCACCTCGCCGAGGCCCTCCTGGTAGATCTTGCCGCACTCCAGGGTGACCAGGGCGCCGAGGTCCTCCTTGTGGCGACGCAGTTGCTCGCCGAACAGGCGGACCAGCTCGCCGCGGCGCGGTGCCGGCACCTGGCGCCACTGGGTGAAGGCCGCCTCGGCACGGGCAATGCTGGCATCCATGGCGTCGGCGCCCTGCAGGGTCACGCGGCCGATCTCGGCGCCGTCGGTGGGGCTGGTTACCGGGTAGTCACCCTGGCGGTACTGTTCGGCACGCACTCCGAGGCGTTGCATGATGGCGTCGATCATTCCTTCTCCTACTGGCTGAGATATCAAGTGGAAACACCCGCAGTATCGCCAGGGTCGGAACCTGCCAGCAAACGACGAATAGTCCGAAGATCATTCCTGGTTTTCTCGAACCCCTCGGCCAAATGACAACCCAGGCAGGCGTCCTCCAGAGTGATAAGCCAACCTTTTTCCCCGAAGGAGCCAAGTACTTCGCTCGAGACCGGGGCACATCGCCAGACGCCCCACCCCGCCTCCCTGAGCCCCCCCGCGGTAGAATGCCGCTTTATTTCAATATGAAAATTATTTTTTCTATGACAAAGAGCAACCACCAGAATATAGAGACGTCTCAACAAGTCGCGCCCTGTCATAAAGAACCGTCAAGTCACTCAGAGTTTTCTACCAAGACCCTGTCAAGCTTCACAAGAAATGCACTTATGAGAAACACAGGCAATGCGATAAAAGCATCGCCTTGAAACAAGGACTGGAAAGCATCGAAAAAATGCATTATGGTATAAAAAATAAAATCTACAAAAGTCTCTCATAACAATCAACATCAAAAAACCAATCACCACGCACTGAGACAATCATGAGCCGCACACACTTACCCACCTTAACCTCCATGCAGTGTTTCGAGGCTTCGGCACGACACCTTAGCTTTACTCGCGCTGCCGAAGAACTAAGCTTGACACAGAGTGCAGTTAGCAAACAGGTCGCTCAACTAGAATCCATGCTTCAAAACCCTTTATTCCGTCGAGTTCGCAAGCGACTTCAAGTCACACCAGAGGGATCACTTTACCTCACTGAAGTAAGAAAAATTCTTTCCCAGGTAGAAATGTCTACCCGCTACATGCAGTCCTATGGCGGTGAGAACGAGGTACTCAACATCACGACCATGCCAACCTTTGGTGCCCGATGGCTAATTCCTAGGCTCAATGGCTTTCGTTTTCGCCACCCCACAACATATTTAAACATTAGCAACCGTGTGGAGCCATTCGACCTAGAAGAGGATCGTATCGATGTAGCCTTCTTTTTTGGCCATGGTGCTTGGCCAAAAGCAGAGTGCCTCAGACTATTCGATGAAGAGGTAGTACCAGCATGCTCTCCTGACATCATCCCTCAAGAAGGACTTAATGACCCTTTAGCCTTGACTCGGATGGTTCTGATGCAGAATGCCACTCGCCCTGAAGCTTGGCATGACTGGTTCCAGGCCCAAGGTTGCTATACCGAGCACAGCTACCATGGGCCGAAATTCGACACTTTTTACATGGCATTAAGGGCAGCACGTGCAGGCTGTGGCGTAGCACTCGTCCCACGCTTCCTGGCCGAAGAAGAGCTAACAAAAAACCAATTAGCAATACCATGGTCATTCTCTCTAAAAAGCAGAGGCTCTTATTATCTTGCATACCCAGAGCACAAGGGAGAGGTTGCTAAGATCCGAGGGTTTATCGACTGGATAACTGAAAAAAACCATCAATCCGAAACCCACACTCGAACGACGGAATGAAAATATAAAAACTCAACACCCTGAACTCATAGAACAACCGCGACACTTTGTAGCGTACGATAGAGGCAGGAAGGCCAGCGCCGCCCACCTTCCTGGAAGCGTTTGACCCGCCTCCAGCGTTTCCTGGCGGTCTGGAGAAGCTTGAAGACCACCGCCAGGGTCGTGTCGGCATACTGGGCCAGGAAGGTGGCCAGCTCGGCTGATCTTACCCAGAAAATGGGACATCACCGATCGAGGCTACTACGACAGCATGGCAGCTAACGCGCCTCAGGGCTTGAAATGCTCTTCGCCGTTGATGCGCTGGCGCAGCCGCGAGGTCTCGTAGTAGATCAATTTGCGGGCGCGGTTCTGGTTGCCCAGGGGGCGGTGCTCGGGCAGGGCGTGCCAGGGGTTGATGGTGAGCTCCCGGGCCAGGCGCTCGCGGGTCGGGGAGTCGAACTCCTGGCGCGGGAGGCGCAGCCGGGCCACGGGGATCTCCTCGGAGGTCCAGATGATCGAGGCGTCCTCGATGGGCATGGTCACCGGGTCCTCCTGGAACTGGATGCGCAGCTCGAAGACCACCTCCGTTTCCTCGCCCAGGGTGTCGACCATGGCTCGGCGCAGGTAGTCGTCCGGGGCCGGCAGCGGCACCCTGGAGCGGCGCTCGAGCAGCGGCACGAAGCGGTACTTGATCGCCCGCCCCTTGCCATAGAGGTAGGGCACGCAGCTCCAGTAGCTGACCTCAAAGGGGCTGCCGTGGGCCTTGGCGTGCAGGGCCTGGAGCAGCATGTCGGTGTAGTGGGAATCGAAGGGGTTGAGGAAGTACCAGACCGGCATCCCGGCGCCGATCAGCCGCTGCAGCTTGGCGTTCTCGTAGACGTCCGGGGTGGTGAAGGTGGGGGCGCTGATCGCCGAGAAGTCCTGGGTATGGGCCTCGTCGTCGAGCAGCGTCTCCCCGGGCACGCCGAGCACCTTGACGCCCAGGCTCAGCACGCCGTTGTCGCGCATGTCCGGCACCACCCGAGGACCGGGACCGCCGAAGCGCACCCAGGCCTCGAAGGCGCGCGGTTCGCGGAACAGGCCGACGCGCAGGGGCTCGGGCAGTTCCAGCACCTCGAACTTGGCCTCCAGCAGGCCATGGGTCTTGGTGTTGCCGGCCCGTTCGGCGGTGCCGTGGCGGTAGGTGCGCAGCAGGAACTCGCTCATCTGTTCGGTGATGCGCCGGGCCACCTCCGCCTCGCCGGCCAGCTCGCGCTCCTCGGCAAGCCCCAGGTCGGCGTCGATGGCGTGGCGCCGCCGGCGCCACAGCAGCCAGGCCTGGAGGGCATCGGTCAGCGGCCATTGCAGGAGGCGGTCGACGCCGTTGCGCAGCCGGGTGGCCCGCCGCGACAGGGCCAGGCCGCGCTCCAGGGCATCGTTGATGGCGCGCCCGCCGCGCAACCACCAGGTATCCGGCAACAATACCGCCGGCGACGCCGGGGCACTGGGCTCGGTGGTCAGCCCCCGGGGCGGGGCGGCCAGGTAGCGCAGCGCCCGCAGCCCGGGCAGGAAGAAGTAGCCGCCGCCGCGCACCCTGACGAAGCGCGGCAGGCCTTGATAGCGGCAGCGCACCGGCTCCTCGGGCACGCTAAAGGCGGCGTCTTCGCCGTCCGGCCTGGCGCCGATCAGGGGGTCGCTCTCGCCCCGCAGGCCGGCGAAGTTGGCGTTCTCGAGCCAGGTGTGCTGCACGAACTCGAACTGGCGGCTCGGCTCGGCATTGAAACAGAGGAAGTGCAGGCCACGCTCGACGCCGTCGTCGCCGGCGGCCAGCAGGGTCTCCGGGTCGAGGCCTTCGACCAGCGGCGGGCCATAGGGGCGGCCGCGGCGCAATAGCCGGTGGCGGTGGTTGATGGCCAGCGACGCCTCGGTGCCGGGCCGGGGCGGCAGCATATCGCGGGGGTTGGCGCGGCGGATATGCGCGCCCAGGGGGCAACTCAGGCCGTCGGGGTCCTCCCGGTGATAGCCGAAGTCGTTATCCGGCCCGGCCCCGCTGGGCCGCCGCGGCGCACGGATCAGCGACTCGCCGTCGGGCCAGCGCCCCACCAGCTTGGCGGCCAGGGCCAGGCGCGCCTCCGGCGTCGGGGCCTGGTCGGCGAGCCAGCCCCAGAAGCCGGCCACGTCCTGACTCAGTTGGCGAAACACCAGGTAGCTGCCGTTGCGGCCGAAGTCGCGCAGGTCGCTGTCCTCCACCACCTCGGGCAGCAGGCTCTCCGGGTCCTCGATGGGGTCGACCAGCGGGCGTAGGGTCCACTGGTCCCGGGCATTGGGGTAGCCGAGCACGAACTCCCCCGGGGCGACCCGTTGGCGCGTGTCACGACTCGTGCTGACCCCGGCCAGCTTGGGGTCGGAGATGCCGTCGCGGAAGCCGAAGTGCTCCCGCCCGCCGGGCAGGCTACGGCTGGTCAGGGCGCTTACCACGCGGATGCCGGCGGCGCCCAGCGCCGCCCACTCGCTGGCCAGCCGGGTCTCCATCTCCCCGGGGGTGGCGGCGTAGAGCATCAACAGCGCGTGCAGGGGCTCGCCGGCGGGGCCGCCCCACTGCCAGTGCTCGGGGCCACTGTCGCCGGTATCACCGAGGAGGCGACTGCGCCGCGCGGAGCCCGCCATGCCCTCGCGGAACTCCCGGGCGAAGCCCTTCAAGGCCTGCCAGGAGAGCCCCAGGTGTTCGAAGCCCGTCCAGGTGAAGGCCAGGTGCAGGCGGCTGCCGCCCTGGGGGCGTCCCGCCGACGCGGCCTCGATGCGCGGCAGGACCTCCCCCAGCCAGGCCCGGGCGGCCGTGGCCTCGCCGAAGGTCAGCAGCAGGAAACGCGCCTCGGGCAGGCCGGCATAGCCGCTGAGCAGGATGCCCTGGATATCCTCGAACTCGAGTTCCGCCATGGGCTAGAGCCTCCGCAGCCAGGCGCGGCATTGCGCCTCGCTCATCTCGCCGGCGAGCCCGGCACGCAGCGCCGCCTGGTTGGCCAGGTTGACCGCGCTGCGCCCGGCATAGGCCGGGGCCCGGTACCAGACCGCGGTGGGCACCTGGTGGTCCCGGTAGTAGGCCTTGAAGGCCTGTTCGTCGGAGGCGCCGCCGAACAGCAGCCAGCGGGTGCGCGGCCAGCCCTCGCCGTTGCTGAACACCAGGTTGAGACCGAAGGCGACCCGCTCGATGAAGTCGTCCTGGTAGCTCTCGGGACTGCCGTCGAAGTTGCTGAAGAAGTAGACCCGCTGGCCACCGTCGAGGATCACCCAACGGGCGAAGTGGATGGTATCCACCTCGGCCAACTTGCCGCGATAGAAGACCCAGGCGCTGGCCAGGTGCAGCAGCCACAGGGCCGGGTAGAGCACCAGGCGCCGGAAGGGCCCGGCCTGGATGCGCCCCACCGCCGAGAGCTGGTTGTGCAGGCCATGGTCCTCGTCGGCCTCCAGGCGGCGCACCTGGGCATCCCGGGGACGGCGGTTATGGGGCGCGTTGGCGACCTCGTGGCCGCGCAGCAGGACCAGCGCCAGCAGGGTCAGCGGCCACAGCAGCAGGGCCAGCACCAGCCCCGCCAGGGCGATGGCGGCGAGCATCGCTCCGCCCTGCAGCCAGCGCCAGCGGGACGGCCCCTCGGCGGGACTCAGGGCCTCGCGCAGGTCATCGCGGCCGGCGACGAAGCGAATCAGCGCCCGGCGCACCGCCTGGGGCGACTGGCCCCGCCAGTCGTGCGTGTCCAGGTAGTCGCGCAGGGCGTCATGCAGGCGCCCCTCGAGATCCACCTGGGCCAGGGTGCGCCCCAGGGTATTGACGTAGAAGGCCCGCACCGGCAGCCGGTGGGCCTCGAGGAAGTCGTGCACTCGGGCGGGATCGGCGGAGTCGGGGAAACCCTCGCAATGGCACAGCAGCTCACTGAGTCCCTCGCCACCGGCCGCGGCGATGGCCGCCAGGCAGTGGGCGATCTCGCCATCGATATTGGCGGCCAGTACCAGTTGCGGCGGGTAGCGGCGCCCACCGCGGCGAAAGGCCTCCGGGAGCAACACCAGGCGGGCGAAGTGCACGCCCTCGAGGCGGGCGAAGGGCAGGATGGCGTTGCCGCCCGGGTCGCCGCGCATGGCCTCGAGCCGCGCCCACACCTCGGCCTCGTGGCCGGGCTTGAGGGTCATCACCAGGTTGAGTGCCGACTGCCCGCGCATCGCCCTGCCCCCCGTCCCTGTGTTGGCGTGGGATCGGCGGCCCGGGTGGCCGCCCGTGATCAGCAGTCTAGCCACTCCCGTCGATGGCAGTCTAAGAAAAGCGTTGACTATACTTCTCTCGCCTTACCGCCGATCGAGGAGGACGCGGCACGCCGTCCCCGGCCCCTGCGCGTTCCCAAGGAGGATACCGGCATGTCTGCCGTGCGCGAGGATGCCACCCGCCCCGTTGGTCGCCGCCCCAACTCGCTGTTCCTTCGGTGGGCACGACGATCGGCACGGCAGTCGGCACGGCTATCGGCTGTCATGCTACTGGCGAGCCTGGCCGCCCTGGCCCTGCCCGCCGCCGGCCAGACGCCCGACGAGTCCCCCCTGACAGACCGGGCCGGCTCCCATCCCGAGGCCGACTACCCCAGCTGGATGCAGACCTGGCAGGCCCTGCGCGCCTGCCGGCGGATGATCGGCGGCGGCCTGCTGGAGGTGCCCGACGACCGCGCCGACCGCTTCCTGGGCAAGGTCCGCGAGGATACCGCCCACTGCCGCGGCGGGCGCCGCGCCCTGGATTTCCTGGCCCTCGACACCCCCTGGGTCGACTGGCAGGGCTACTGGGCCACCGGCGACGGCGCCTCGCGCAACGCCCGCTATGACGAGGGCTGGATCCGCTCCCTGGTGGGCGGGCTCAGCGAACGCATCCACGCCAACCCCAATGCCCGCGGCATCGACGGCGCCCTGCTCGACCTGGAGTTCGCCCGGGTCGAACTGATCAAGTTCAACCTCTTCGACAACCTCACCTATGCGCAGTACGTGCGGGGCCGGGACGGCACCCCCGGCCCCACCCTGCGCCGCTGGGATGCCCTGCGCCTGCCGCCGGAGCACCCCCGGTATGAGGCGGTGGGCGGTGACGGCGAGCAGCGCTGCCGGGGCGAGCTGATCCGCCACCGCACCCTCACCGGCATCTGCAACGACATCGACAACCCGCGCATGGGCGCGACCCGCACCCCCTTCGCCCGCAACGTGGAGTTCACCGAGACCTTCCCGGACCAGGGCCATACCGAGCTGACCCGCAACCGCCACGGCGAGCGCCTCGATGTGATGACCCCGGACCCGCAGCGCATCAGCCGCGAGCTCTTCACCCGGCCCCAGTCGCGGCCCGAGCTGTGCAACCAGGGCCGGGGGCTACCCGACCATGATCCCGCCGCCCACTGCGACTACCAGGCGGCGCCCTTCTTCAATGTGCTGGCCGCCTACTGGATCCAGTTCATGACCCACGACTGGTTCTCGCACCTGGACGAGGGCGAGAACGACCGCCGCCGACTGCTGCCGGCGGGCTGCGACGACCCGGCCCTGGGCTGCCGGCCGGCGGATCGCTTCCAGCCCAGCCTGGTGGCCGAGGATAGTCCGCCGGCCAGCTTCGACCACGACGGCGAGCGCTACCTGGAACGCGCCCACCGCACCTTCGACAACACCGTCACCGCCTGGTGGGACGCCTCCCAGATTTACGGTTACGACGAGCGCAGCCGGCGCCGGGTCATGCGCGACCCGGAGGACCCCGCCAAGCTGCGGCTCGAGCCCCTGGCGGACGGCGAGGACGGCTACCTGCCGCTGTTCGGCCCGAGTTGCGAGACGGCCGCCGAGTCGAGCGACTGCGCCCCCATCCACCCGGTCTGGAGCGGCCAGGAGGCCGCCGCCTTCCCGGACAACTGGACCCTGGGCATCGCCTTCTACCACACCGTCTTCAGCCGCGAGCACAACGCCTTCGTCGACGCCTTCCGCGAGCGCGCCGCCGCCACCCCGGAGGCGGACTCCGGCCTGCGCGACCCCGCCGACCCGGAGCGGGTGATCCGCTACGCCGAGGTCGGCGACGACGAGCTCTTCGAGGCCGCACGCCTGGTGGTCGCGGCGATGATCGCCAAGATCCATACCATCGAGTGGACGCCCCAGTTGCTCTACAACGAACCCCTCTATCGCGGCATGAACTCCAACTGGAACGGCCTGCTGGCCGAGCATCCGCTGATGGATGGGGTGATGAATCGGGTCGTGGAACGCCTGCGCGACTCCGACGACGACCGCCACGCCAATGCCTGGTACTCGGTGCTGGCCGCCGGCCCCGGCATCTTCGGCATGGGCAGCGAGCGCTACGCGGGGCACACGGTCTTCTCGCCCCTGCGCCCGGGCCGCCGGGACCTCTGGTCGCTGGCCGACCCCGAGCACGTCAACGGCGGCACCAACCACTTCGGCTCGCCGTTCAACTTCCCCGAGGAATTCATCACCGTCTACCGCCTCCACCCCCTGGTGCCGGACCTGCTGGAGCTGCGTCGACTCGACGCCCCCGACCGCATCGCCCACAAGGTGCCGGCGGTGGAAGGCTTCCGCGCCGGCGCCAGCGAGCTGCTGCGCGACCACGGGGTGGCGGACTGGGCGCTGAGCCTGGGCCGCCAGCGCCTGGGCCTGCTCACCCTGGGCAACCACGGCCAGTTCCTGCAGAACCTGCCGATGCCCCACCTGGAGGGCTCCGGGCGCCTGGATATCGCCGCCCTGGATATCATCCGCGACCGCGAGCGGGGCGTGCCGCGCTTCAACGAGTTCCGCCGCCAGTACGGCCTCAGGCAACTGACCGGCTTCGACGACTTTATCGACCCGCGGCTGCCGGCGGACCATCCCGAGCGCCGGCGCCAGGCCGAGCTGGTGGAGCGCATGCGCGAGATCTACGGCCAGCACGAGTGCGATGCCGACAAGATCATCTCCCACGCCTACCGGGACGCCGAGGGCAACTACCCCGACGACTGCCTGGGCCACCCGGACGGCAGCCTGGTGGACAATATCGAGGACGTGGACGCCGTGGTGGGCTGGCTGGCCGAGCCGGTGCGCCCCCACGGCTTCGCCATCTCCGAGACCCAGTTCGTGGTGTTTATCCTCAACGCCTCCCGGCGGCTGTTCAGCGACCGCTTCTTCACCTCCAGCTTCCGCCCGGAGTTCTACACCCAGCTGGGCCACGAGTGGGTGCTCAACAACGGCCCCGACGGCGTGGTCATGGAGGCCGGCACCCCCAACGGCCACCGTCAGCCGGTGTCGCCCATGAAGCGGGTACTGCAGCGCAGCGTGCCGGCGCTGGCCGAGGAGCTCGAGCCGGTGATCAATGTCTTCGACCCCTGGGCCCGGGATCGCGGCGACTACTACTCCCTGGAGTGGACGCCGCGGCCGGGCGCCGAGAACGATGACGCCTTCGCCGACTAGCTGGGGCGGCGCCGCCCGGCTCCTGGCCCGGGTGGCGCTGCTGGCGACCCTGGCCGGCTGCGGCGAGGAACCGCCGCCGCCCCTGGGCGAGGAGCGCATCGCCCCCGGCGAGGCGGCCCTGGGCGCGGCCATGACCGAGCGCATCCTCGAGATCGGCGAGCGCCACCGGGCCGCCGGCGAGCCCATCCCGCGCTTCAACCAGCCCAAGACGGTGGCCTGTGCCACCGCCACCTTCGAGGTGCCGCCCCTGGACGACGACCTGGCGGTGGGGCTCTTCGCCGAGCCGGGCCGCCATGAGGCGCTGGTGCGCTTCGCCAACGCCACCCGCCAGGATGACCGCGACAAGGACCTGCGCGGCGCCTCGCTGCGCCTGTTCGGGGTGCCGGGGGCCGAGAGCCTCGCCGGCCCGCCGGGCCAGCAGGACTTCCTGTTCAACAGCCACCCGGCGCTCTTCGCCGGCACCCCCGAGGCCTTCTACCGCTTCGTCGAGGCGGTGGCCGACGGGCGCCTCTGGTGGTACTTCGTCAACCCCCTGGCCCCCCAGCCCCGCTCCCTGATGATCGCCCTGCGCGCCCGCGGCCGGCCCTCGAGCCCCCTGACGGTGACCTACTGGAGCACCACCCCCTACCGCTTCGGCGAGGGCCGGGCGGTGAAATACTCGCTGCGCGCCTGCGCCGGCGACCCGGCCCCAGTGGCGGCCCCCGACCCGGATCATCCCGACCATCTGCGCCATGCCCTGGCCGCTCAACTCGCCGAGGGTGAGGCCTGCCTGAGCTTCCGGGTGCAGTTCCAGACCGACCCCGAGGCCATGCCCATCGAGGACGCCTCGGTGGTGTGGGACGAGGAGGCCTCGCCCTTCCGCCCGGTGGGCCGACTCCGCCTGCATCGCCAGTCCATCGACACGCCCCAGGCCCTGGCGCGCTGCGAATCGCTGGTCTTCAACCCCTGGAACAGCCACCCGGCCCACCGCCCCCTGGGCGGCATCAATCGCCTGCGCCGGGCCATCTACCAGGCCGCCGGGGCCCAGCGCACCACCCATAACGCCACGCTTTCGGGTGACTCCCCGAGCGCCCCATCGACACAGGAGGAAGGGCCATGAGTGCCACCGTGCAAGCCTGGCTGGGCCTGAGCCGGGAACGCCTCGACGACCTCTATCGCCAGGCCGGCCCCGGCGAGATCCCCCGAGGCGAGACCCGCGGCACCCCCATCGTCACCGGCAGCCTCTTCGCCCGGACCTATGCTCGCTTCGCCCGGCTCTTCGCCTGGCAGGGCAAGGTCTTCGACATGTTCGCGGAGGACGGCTCCGCCGGGGTGCTGGTCAACAAGGTCACCCCCTTCGGCCTCGGCTTCGTGGTGGCCAAGGTCTACCGGGGCGAGAGCTGGATGGACGGCAAGGCCACCATCGTCATCGACTACTCCAGCACCTCCTTCTTCTTCCGCGCGGTGCGCGACGAGATCCGCGAGGTGGCGCCCGGCATCTACCTGGGCAAGGTGTGGCTGGGGCGCCGGCGGATCCTCGACTTCGCCCTGGAGACCCGTCACTGACGGGGGAGGCCCCATGGATCAATACCTCAAGGTGAGTTACCCCAGCCGGCGCAAGGTGTGGGTGGATGGCCGCCCCGCCGGCTGGACCAACCGGCTGCTGCAACTGGAGACCGGCCACCATGTGATCGGCCTCAACCCGCAGCGCCCCGACTTCGCCCCCGAGTGCCAGGAGATCCACTTGAGCGGCACCCGGGCCGATGCGCCCCTGGTGCTGCGCTTCCGGCCACGGGAGGACAGCCCATGAGCCGCCGCCTCGCCGGCCTGCTGTGCGCCCTGCTGCTGGCCGGCTGCGCCAGCTTCCCCGAGACCGCCCGACTCGAGCGCATCGACCCCGAGACGGGCTACCGCTACGCCACCCTGGCGGACGCCGACGAGGGCGAGGCGCTCTTCGTGGTCGTGACCTTCTCCGGCGGCGGCACCCGGGCCGCGGCCCTGGCCTACGGGGTACTGGAGGCCCTGCGCGACAGCCGGGTCCCCCTGGGCGGCGGGTCGCGCAACCTCCTCGAGGAGGTGGATATCCTCTCCTCGGTCTCCGGCGGCAGCTTTACCGCCGCCTACTATGCCCTGCATCGGGAGGCGATCTTCGCGGACGACAGCCCCTTCCTGCGCGACTTCCTCTACGCCGACCTGGAGGGCCGGCTCAAGCGCCGCCTGCTCAACCCCTACCATCTGGCACGACTCGCCTCCCCCACCTTCGGACGCATCGACCTGGCCGACGAGGTCTACCAGGCCACGCTGTTCGGCGACGCCACCTTCGCCGACCTGCCGCGACGCAAGCCCTTCCTGCTGCTCAACGCCACCGACATGACCAAGGGCTCGTCCTTCGCCTTTATCCAGGCCCAGTTCGATCCCCTCTGCGCCGACCTGGACGGCGTCACGCTCTCCCGGGCGGTGGCCGCCTCCTCCAACTTCCCCATCGCCTTCACGCCCCTGGCGCTGAACGCCTACCCCGGCCAGTGCGACTACCGGGAGCCGGCCTGGGTTGAGCGCGGCCTGCGCGACCTGGCCTCCAACCCTCGCCGCTACTACCGCGCCCGTGACCTGCGCCGCTATCAGGAACCGGATCGAGAGTACGTGCATCTGCTGGACGGCGGCGTGGCCGACAACCTGAGCCTGCGCCTGCCGCTCACCGCCCTGCGCTCCAGCGACCCGCCCTGGAGCCTGCTGACCCGCCTCAACCTGGAGGCGATCGACAAGCTGGTGATCATCGTGGTGGATGCCCGGCCGGACCGGGACCCCGGCTACGACGCCTCGCCCCGGGCGCCGGGGCTGGGTGCCGTGGTCAGCCAGATCTCCAGCGTGCCCATGGCCAACTACTCCTTCGACAGCGTCGAGCTGCTGCGCCAGACCCTGCGCACCCGCGCCGACGCCCAGCAGCTTTCGGCCCGGCAAGAAGCCCCGGAGGATACCCTGCACGCCGCCGAGCTCTACCGCATCTATGTGGGCTTCGACCAGCTCGCCGACGCCGAGACCCGGGATTATTTCCTCGACCTGCCCACCAGCTTCCATCTCCCCGACGCCGACGTGGACGCCCTGCGCCGGGTCGGCCGGGCCCTGCTCGAGGGCGCCCCCTGCTTCCAGTCGCTGCTCGACGGCGACTACGACGAGGCCGCCTGCGTGCAGGGGCGGCCC
Organism: Halomonas sp. NCCP-2165; assembly: GCF_023708045.1. Taxonomy (NCBI): domain Bacteria; kingdom Pseudomonadati; phylum Pseudomonadota; class Gammaproteobacteria; order Oceanospirillales; family Halomonadaceae; genus Halomonas; species Halomonas sp. NCCP-2165. Next base: position 2,051 of record NZ_BRCY01000001.1, on the reverse strand, counting down.
TCCGAGGGGGTGGCGTTTCCTTGACGCGATGAAGGGTGAGCGGGAGCCTGGTGGGAGCAGAGGTAGGTCGGGTAAATGAGCCGAAGGCGAAAGCACCCGACGCCCTGCCCCGGCCACCGGCATGTCGGATGCGCTCGCCTGGGCTCGCTTATCCGACCTACACAGCAGGCTAGGGGAGCGGAAAGAGCCGCGGGACCCAGCGCAGGAAGAGCAGCATGCCGAGCAGCTCGACCAGGGACTGGATCACCACCACGCTGACCGCGACCTCGAAGCCGGCGGGGAGCGCCAGGACCAGCGGCAGCACCACGAAGGAGTTGCGCGAGCCGAAGCCGAAGGCCAGCACCCGGCCCTGGGCGGCGGGCAGGCGAAAGGCGCGACTAAGCAGCCAGGCGAGCCCCAGGGCCACGCCGAGGAAGGCGGCGAACAGCGGCACCAGGCCGAACAACAGGCCCGAGTGATCGCTCACTACGCCCACCTGTCCCGCCGCCACCAGGAAGAGCACCAGGGCCAGCAGCGGTACCGGCAACCCGCCCAGCCCGGCCACCAGGCGTTGTCGCCAGGGGCGCCGTTCGCTCGAGCCCCGCCTGGCCCAGCGCTCGGTCAACCAGGCCGCCCCCAGGGGCACCAGGATCAACCCGACGAAGGCCCCCAGCAGCTCCCGCCGCAGCAGCCCCGCCAGGGCCGCCTGGTCGAGAAACCACCAGAGGTAGAGGGGCAACAACAGCAGCTGCAGCAACAGGCTGAGCGGCGTCAGGGCCAGGGCGGCGGGGGTATCGCCGCCGCCCAGGTGGGTAAAGACCAGGAACCAGTCGGTGCAGGGCACCAGCAGCACCAGCAGGATGCCCAGCAGCACCGGCGGCGCCAGGGGCAGTTGCGCCAGGCCCCAGAGCAGCAGCGGTATCACCAGGAAGTGGCCCAGCAGGGCCGCCGCCAGCAAGCGAGTCCTCGCCAACCGCCGCCAGGCGCCGGCCAAGGGCACCTGGGTAAAGGTGGCATAGAGCAGGGCCCCCAGCAGCGGCCAGAGCCCCGCCATCAGGGCCTCGGCCAGGTCGCCCCAGTAAGCGCCCACCCACAGGCCGGCGCCCACCGCCAGCAGGTAGAGCCCCACCTGATACTCTTCCAGCCGTTCCCGCATGCCTCCTCCCTAACCGCCTCGTTCCTTACCGCGTTGTGATTCGCCCAACGGGCCGTTCGCCCCTTAGGGGGCGAACTTATAAAACCATAAGATGCATTATCAACCCGTGCGGTCCTGCCGGCCCCTGCTCAAGGAGCGAGTGCATGCCCCCTCTCCCGGCGCCGGCTGTCCCGCGCCATCGCCTCCCTGACGGCCCTGGCCATCCAGCCCGCCCTGGTTACCCAGGCCGGCGGCTCGAGAATATCGTCGCCACCCCGGCGAGCTTCGAACCCATGACCATGTGGAGGATGGTCGCCGCCTGTGGCCGGGCCTCAATGTCGGCTTCTGATCGACCGTTGCGATTCCTCGAACGGGGCGTTGCACGCCCCGTCGAGAAGATGCGTTTGAAATTGATTAACATTCATCGGCTGTCATCCCCGAGCCTGGGGCATGGCACCCGCACGACACTCAAGGAGCGTCCCATGTCACCGTCCGCCTTCCCCCGCCGCCGCGTCGCCGGCCTGGCGCTGCTGCTCGGCCTCGCCGCCGCCCAGTCCGCCCTGGCCACCACGCTGGAGACCGCCCACGGCCCCGTGGAGGTGGGCGATGACCCGCAGCGGGTGGTGACCCTCTACGAGGGCGCCCTGGACGCGGCGCTGGCCGGCGGCGTGGTGCCGCTCGGCGCGGTGACCACCCGCGGCGGCGACGGCGTGGCCGGCTATATCGATGACCACCTGGACGCCCGCCACCCCGACGCGGAGCCGGCCATCGTCGGCGTGGTCCGCGAGATCAACCTGGAGGCGGTGCTGGCCCAGCGCCCGGATCTGATCCTGGCGCCGCCGCAGCTCGCCGACGAACAGTACGCCCTGCTGTCGCGGCTCGCCCCCACCGTGGTGCCGCCCACCCGCCCCCTGGCCGCCGATAACTGGAAGCACGA